>NZ_JANZMJ010000079.1:0-2529 GCF_025175645.1 Peribacillus aracenensis | reverse complement strand
CATGGGTTAGTAAATCTATATGAACGATATACAAAACTACGTCAGACTTAAACTGAACCGCCGTATACCGAACGGTACGTACGGTGGTGTGAGAGGTCGGAGGCTAGGCGCCTCCTCCTACTCGATTTGTGGCACTAAAGGGGCAGGATCGTTTAAGTGAAGTCATTTATAGTTTGGTTTTATTATTTGTATAATCTAAGGCTTAAGACCGATATTAATTTAGACTGTAGAGGTATAGTAATAATAATCAATAAATGTTAAAATTTTCTTGGTTTAGTGAATGAGTGTATGGTTCTGTTTCTTGGAGGGAGGACAACAATTATTAAAAAAGTTTGTATGAAATTTATATTTGCTTTTAGCGTATCTATATTTTTATTCGGATGCAGTATAGAAAAAGAAGACTTGAAAGAAGACCCTGGGCTTGATAACACCCAAAAGATAGAAGTATCGTCAGAAGAAAATCCGGAATTGGTTTTAAACGTTATAGACAATCAAGAAGATGTAAATGAATTTGTTAATACACTTGAAGTTGATAAATGGAGTATTGTGGACATTCCTTCAAATTCGACTAAAGGGTATATTTATAAGATGTACCAAGAGGATACAGTCAAACTTGGAGAGCCTATAACTGTTAAAAAGGAACTTAAACAAATCGCTACAATTATTACATATAAAGACAGTCCTTATATCGAATTTAGAACCAAGAAACTAAATTTGCATTTTAAAGTTCCAAAAGATGTAGCAGAATACCTATCTAATAACGAAAATTAAAAACATAACCATACAACAGTTTCGTCAACCGTACATTATATCTTCTTATTGTATTAAACTAGCTAGAATAATACACAAATTAACAGGTGCGTTGATTCATTTAAGGGCTGTGACGATCAGCTCTTTTCATATGGAGCTAAAGGAGCCGGCTGCTAGTATATGATTGAGTAGTCAATGTAAGATGTTAATTGTTCTATCTTTGAAACAATAAAGAAAAAAAGTGGGGATTACTATTAAAAAGAAAAGCCTTTATGCTATTAATTTAATATTATTGCTGTTATTAGCGGCTTGCCAACAATCATCAGAAAATTTGAATTTTAAGGGTGATAGTGAAAATTGGTCAGCAAAACTTAATGTAGTAAAAACTGATAACGATAAAGAAACTAAAAAGTTTGCATTACAGTTTAAAGGAAAAGATTATAAAGCTGTTGAAAACCTTGAATATAAGATTAATGCTCCTAATTATGCTTGGGGCATGGGTGATATTGAATTGAATAGTACTGGTGAATATAAAACACATAATAATGAAAAAGGTGAATTTTCTACGTCAAAAGCTGATGTTATCGATATAGAAGTGAAGTGGAATGGAAAGGTTGAAAACTTTTCGTTAAACAATAAGGAGTAACCTTTTGCATTCAAAAGGAAGATGATCTGTATGGACTTAAGCTCTTGAATAATGGATAACAAAGTTCTTGTTCAACTAAGAGGTGCTTTACTTCAATACTCCAATATAATGCATCATGCTAATAACTTTGGATTATTACTTTTTTCTGTTCATAAAGATATATTTTGGAGGTACCGCCTTTTAGCTTACAGATGTTTTCTGTTCATGAACTTTATTTAAGTAAGGTTGATGAAGAGTACGCAATCAAACGATGTTTGAAATAAGAATATTTGGTTATTTTTAACTATTTGAATAATTAGTTCATTTTGATATTATAAAAGGGATAAAGATTGGAGGAGGAAATAACATAAAAAGCTTATTTTCAATCTTAAGTACCTTTGTGTTAGTTCTGGTAGGTGGAATGGTATTTAGTACTTCTACTGCTCAAGCAAGTGTTCCTCAGTATTCTTTTCAAACAGAAGATGGAAAATGGGATGGAGAAATTGGAAATCCTAACAAAGGTAGTGACTTAGAGGTAGAACTAGTTTCCCCCATTTATTTAAAGACCGCTTCTGGAAGTGTGTTATTGACTAATTATAGTAACTTATGGGCTCGTCTTTGCAATGCGAGTACTGGAAAGTGCACAGGCTATCATAGCTTAGCAGGTGGAAGTACAGTATTCACAGGTATGAAAATTGGTAAATTTTACGTTGATGTGAAAGATGGATATTCCTCTGGCAAAGTATATGGAAAACTACAAATTATTTTTAAATAACTTTTTATTACTTGCTACTCATTCTCAATGGGTAGCATTTTGTTTGAAAAATTTCGTAAATAGATGAATATTTAAATAGTTTTGTATAATTTACTAGCATTGAATTTTACAACTTCTTTTTTTCAGATGAAGGGAAGCGTACTGACATCACTAGCACGTTCACCAACGCTACAAAGGGTACGGCCACAATACTACAAGATACAGGAAATGTTGTTTGTGTGACATGAAATATAGTTTGATACTTGGTTATTGAACTGATATGAACGAAACTGTCAACCCACCACACCCAAATGTTTTTAAATGGTGTTTCATTCAGCTATGAATAGAGTTATTCCTTGTTCAACTTATAAACCAAATATCCTTTCGGATTTAGCTTGTC
>NZ_JANZMJ010000078.1:0-2764 GCF_025175645.1 Peribacillus aracenensis | reverse complement strand
TGACGTACTATAACAATTTCAGATATCAATGGAACTTAAAGAAGATGACTCCTGTTCAATACAGAAATCACCTTCTCAAAGTGGCATGACCTTTTTTAAAAATGTCCTTTACATAGGGTACAGTTTAGTACCAAAACCAACCTTATTTTACAAATAGATCAACTTCCATTATCCACTAAATAACCGACTACTAATAAATAGTTAGTTAAAATTAATTCTTCATACACAATCAACATCAAGGTTCATAATATTTTCTTCTCTTTTATGTAATATAGTACCAATTTTTCAGAAATTTTGTTCAAGGCATTTATATAGTTCCCTCATTTACTGTTCAACGTTTGCTTTATGATTAATCATCATCCGTTTAGTTCTGAAAGGGAGTTATCTCCTTCTTTATCCAGTTTACTTATTGCTTTATTTCTGAAAGAGGCATGTCTGTTAAGACATAGTGCAACAACTATATCAATTCAACCCATGTTCTCCTCGTCATATATTCTGTTTCCACATTCATCCCAATTGAAAAAAGGTGTTACCCCTTTTTCATAAAAACGGTATGTAAGGGAGAAATTCCTGTTTTATCTGCAACTACTCTATTCTTATAAGCATTTATATTAAATACAGTCCTATTATATGATAATTGGTTATTTATGGATAATAGTAACAAAATATATTCTATCGAGGTCCATTTTTAAATACAATCAATTTCCATTTGCGATTTTCTCTATCTTCCTTAATGAATCTTTATTAAAAAAGATTTCCTTAATGGTTTGGGGAGCAATATTAATAATTTTTTTTTTGATGGTGGCTTTTTGGTTTAAATACTAGAGACCATTAAACATAAATGGAACTTTAAGGGTGATTTGTCACTTTAGGCGATAATTTGCGCTTATTTTATGTGCTATTATGCACATTCAACTTTAAAAACCAAGCTATCTTCACAAAACAGTTAATGGCTTTTGGTAAAATGTTTTAAAATAGATTCCCCCATTACAGCCTAATTCACGTTATTTGTAAACGGTAAACCACATTAAAACCGCCCATCCGATAACCGACTGAACGTTGTTTTATATACTATTTCTCTACTAATCCTTTATCACTTAAGCACTCCCCTGCAACAATTCAAGGATATGAATATAAACTGGAGAGCTTGCTTGAGCAATGGAGCCACGAGGGGATACAGATCATGGCATTCGATTCGGGAAAAGGGGGGTTATATACTTGAGCTGATCTTCAACTTTTCCATGATTCATCTGCTCAAGCAGGGTGATTCGTCCATGGAGCCTCGGGAGATAGACTTGGCTGAGCCGGTGCGCCGCTCCGTGCTGAAAACGTCTACGATGCTACCATGTCTGAGTATCAGATTTACTACATTGGCGATGAGCTTACCCTACTGATAAAGGCAGATGACCTGGCTGCAGAGGCTGATGGACACTTGCTGTCCAACACCGTGAAGCTTAACCCACTTAGCGTGGTCGCACCCTCTCTGTAGGCAGGATGAATAACAAGGCATGCATACGTATAGTTGATAACGGTAAAGGGATGGACGAGGAAACGCTGTATCATTTGTTCAACCGCTATTACCGGGTACGAATACGAATACGGAAGAATCGACGGTTGGCTCAGTAGATTATCGGGTTCATGTCCTCAAGGTTGCCTAATTAATAAAGTGTCTAACTTTTTGGGTTCACTTCATTGGCGGCCTTCTTATGACGCTAACGCACCCGTTAGTTTAAGTACAATCCTTCACAATCTATTAGTAGGACTCTTCCCAAAAACTATCTAAAGAAATTTTTGATTGCTTCAATGCGTATTTTATGACTACAATCTTCTCACCAAAAAGCCTTACTCTTTCTTTCCTTAAATTGTTTATATTTTAGTGAACCTTCGTATACTCTGAATATTTTTTTACAACTATAACAAAGTACCTCATAGTAAATCATTGTTATCCTCCTATGTGACACATTACTTTTTAGTTGATTTATCGAAGATTGTAAACAGTTCTCTAGTATATTCCTAAACATCTAAATGTGGCTTTCTCATTAATTCACCCGTTAGTTCATTAAGGATTATTGTAGAGTTGACACAAACAGTGCCGAATAAAAATTTGTCATACCTGCTTAATCAGCATTTTTCTTTTCATAAAAAATCAATGCTATATGGATAATTAAAACTATGGAAAGGGCAATAACAATACTAATATCTAGTGTTCCTTCGTCTTCGGGTTTATTAAAAAATCCGTTAATTGTAGTGAATGCTAGTAGAATTAAATAAATATAGATTACATTTTTTGGGATAAATTTAATTGAGAATACCTCCTTTTAGAGTTGATGTTATCAATAGCCTATCAGCAACTATTTTATCTGAAAAGAAAGTGATTTGTTAGAGGCTTCATGTGTTTTTTTGAAAGTACCTCACAGTCCGTCCGAATAAACCGAGCGACTGTACTACAGATATCCATAAAGTCACATTGTGAAAGCAAACGTCATTCACTGTGTGATTACGCTGTGCTTGTGCAACTATCCTGCCCCGTTAGCTGCATAAGAAAAGGGCTGCCACAGCAACCTCAATTAATCAACTAAACACCCGTTAGCCATCCATGAAGCGCAAAAATCAGCGCTTCACCACAGAGAATGAAAATGGTTCAGAACGGTCAATACTGATTCTACGGCTGGGAGAGGAAGGTCGATGAACTATGGTGCGTTAGAGCCCATCCGTTAGTCTGACTCCAACGACCAAGGTGCACCACTGACTGTCGCTCCCTTAC
>NZ_JANZMJ010000077.1:0-2875 GCF_025175645.1 Peribacillus aracenensis | reverse complement strand
GTTCCGTTAGCAAAACCGGCCTTCACCCCTTGGATAGGCATGACGAAGGAATGAAAGGGCATAGGATTATGACCCGTTGAGACATGGGAGGGAAAGCCTCCAGGGGCAGCGTGGAGAATGCGTGCAGCATATGTAATAATATGGGATTTTCAACAGATCCCCTATTTCAATCTGCCCTCATCTTATCAAAACGGTCTTATCTCTTTCGTTCATCTAAAGCAACCTATACCATGTGGTTTGAAATCCTGCGAATAAGCGAGTATTCGTGAGCATTATCTATTAAACTGAGGGAGTTCAATAAGCTATTTTGTAGAATAAAGTGTAAACTCACAACACCTTTGAGTTGCAGAATACACTCAACAAATTCAAAAGCTATCAAAAAAAAGCAACAGTATAAATAAGCAGAAATCGCAAAGTGGTTTCTGTTTATTTTTTTAAACTTAGGTTTTTATTTGCATGTTATGCTTTTTCTAAAAATACTTTAACTTTTTGAAACTTTTTCTGAAGATATATTCCACTAATAGTTGAAAGGAGTTGAGAGAGAGAGATGGAGTTTGAGAATGATAAGATGGTTAAAAAAGCAATCAGGGGCAATAAAAAAGCTTTTGAACAACTCATAAAGCAGCACTATGAACGAACCTACCGGACTGCTTATCTATATGTACATAACGAAGAGGATGCATTAGATGTCGTTCAAGAGGCAACGTATCAAGCTTTTACGAGTATTCATTCGTTAAAGCATCCGGAATATTTTATGACTTGGCTTACAAAAATCATTATCCGCTGTGCTGGCCAAATCCTTAAGAAAAGAAATAATATTGTGCGGCTAACAGACGAAGTATTGTCTAATTTAACGGTAACCTATCATTCAGGTCATGACGAAGCAATAGATCTATTAAATGCGATCGGACAGTTAAAAGGGAATTATAGATCCGCCATTATTTTGTTTTACTACTATGATTATTCTATTAAAACCATTAGTGAAATCATGGAGATCCCCGAAGGGACTGTAAAAACTTATTTAAGCAGGGGGAAAGCCGAATTAAAAAAATCCTATAAAGAAGAGGAGGGCAAATGCAATGGATAACAAAGAAGTAAAAAGTGCTATTGAAAAAATAGTTGTACCAAAAGAAAAAGTGTTTGACGCTATTGATAAAGGCTTAAAAATGTCAGGGCAAGGTAGGAAAATAAAGAAAAAGAAAGTTCTTGCAGGTTCAGCTGCTGCAGCTGCTCTTCTTGGAATCACCATTGCTTCTGGATTTGTTAATCCTACAATGAATAAAGTATTGGCTAATACCCCTTTAATAGGCGGGATTTTTCAAGAATTCAATGATTCAATGGGCGTTGAACTTGCGAATCAAGATGCAGTGACAGAATTAAATCAGTCCTTAACTAAAAATGGAGTGACTGTAAAACTGACCAGCGCTTACTTTGATGGCAATGTAGTATCAATTACAGGATTTGTAGATGAAGATGTGGAAAAGGGGCATAACGAAAAAGGAGAAGTAAGCTTTGATGTAAACTTTGAACACAATAAAGGGGATCATGACCCTTGGCTAAATGGAAAGTCAAATGACATTAAGAAAGTGGAAAATGGATATAACTTTCAATGGAAAATGGTATATCCTTATAAATCATTTAAGGAGAATTTTACTCTTCCCATAACGATTCATAATATCAACGGGATAAAAGGTGAATGGAATTTTGATATTCCAATTCAACAAGAAAAAAATCGTACACTTGCTATTAATCAAGAGCAAGGATATCCGGAAGACGAGGTAAAAATCCGTATTAAAGAGATACTAACTGCAAAGGCATCATCATCACTTATATATGAGACCGTTGAGAAATACAAAGGTGATGATATTTATATAAAAGCAGTTGATAATAAAGGAAAAGTGTATAGGTTTGGAGATGGAACTTTACTTGATGAGTCAGAACAAGAAGATGGATATCAAAGTACAATGAGAAGAGAAATGACCAAGCTCAATTCAGATATTTCTTCACTTACCTTTTATCCTCAGTTATCTGCAGCAGATCCAAAAGCACAACAGCTTTTGAATATTAAATCTTTCACCTTAAAAAGCACACGGTTCAATTTAGGCCTGCAGGTAAATGATGTTACTCAAAAAGGTGAGAAATTGGTAATAGATTATCAACTTACAGGGCTCCCGAAGAATTTGAGTAAAGGTAAACTTGAAACAATTAACCATAATTTGAAATACCTTTTCTGGTTGGTTGATAAGGAATATTTAACTAAGATCGACCCGGAAAATCCATGGCCACCTAAAAACCACGGTATTCCCTTTAATAAAGTAAAAATGATTGATAAGGCAACAGCACACTTCCAATCTACTTTTGACTTAAACGGAGAAGAAAGGATTGAGAATTTTAAGCTGGAAAATACAATGTTGCTATTTGATTTTTCAAGCTTTGTCCCAGCTAAGGAATTAAAACCATTTACTGTTGTACTTCCAGTGGAGAATGAATAAACAATTAAAGTAGCTCATTTTAGGGACCATATAGTTGACGAGTGGAATTCTACTAGTGCATTGAATAATTAGTAATATCGGGGCGATGACTTATGTAAGTCACCGTCTTTTTTTTATTAGTTAGAAGTTTGTGAAATATTGCACTTAAACTATAGGGTGCGTTAGCTGAAGATTGGAGCTGTCTTAAAGACAGCTTTTTCTTGTGTGCCAGGCATGGCAACTATCTAGGTGGTGAAAGTCCACTGTGGGGGTACACATCGACCAACCACTAAGGAAGCGCAAGGTACTTATCGTGAGGTAAGGGCTGGAGGAAGCGTGGAATAAAATCTTGGCTCGACGAACAGGAATCTGATACTAAGGCTCTATAAAGGGATTAAACTCCA
>NZ_JANZMJ010000076.1:0-3034 GCF_025175645.1 Peribacillus aracenensis | reverse complement strand
TTAGCCTGATTAACGGTTTTGTGAAACAGAGAAAAATCCTTCCAAAAGGGTTTTGGAGGGTTATTTGGCATGGCCAAAAATAGTATATCATAAGGGAAATGAAAATATTAGAGAAAGATATTGACATCCTATTAGCTGGTTTAGTTGAGATCCGGAGCTGCCATTTGGTGGCTTTTTTTGCTTAATGAACTATCGGGGCAGTTTAGTTGAAGAGTGCTGTTTGATCTTTATTCAACAATTGGGCCATTTTGTTGAATAATTAAAGTTCTAATATTTTACTTTGGTAAATAAGTTAAATAGGCCGTGAATATACTGTGGATATGTTAAGACTTTAATTAGGACAGGAGTGAATAAGCAATTATGAAACAAACGATGCGCGTTCTTATTTCTGGTGCGAGCATTGCCGGTCCGGCACTTGCTTACTGGCTTCACCGCCACGGATTCGACGTGACTGTAATAGAACGTGCACCAGCATTGCGCTCGGGTGGGTACGGGGTTGATATCCGTGGTGCAGCCATTACGGTGCTTGAGGGGATGGGTATACTCGATCAAGTTCGTGCAGCTGACACGAACATGACTGGTGTTTACTTCGTGAATAGCGAAGGCAAGATCGAAGGTCAAATAAGCGAAGCGAGTATGGGGAACCATCAGGGTCTGGACATCGAAATCATGCGTGACGATCTTTGTCACATTTTGTACGATTTAACTAAGGATACGGTCGAATACATTTGGGGCGATTCGATTACCGCAATACATGAGACTGAAGCTGGTGCACAAGTTCAATTTATTTATTGCAAGCCGCAGACTTTCGATCTGATAATCGGAGCGGACGGACTTCATTCCAATGTGCGCACCTTGACTTTTGGCGACGATGCACAGTTTAAACATACGCTCGGCTGTTATATCTCAATTTTCACCCTCGAGAATTACCTCAACCTCGACCACCGTCAGCTGTTTTATACGATGCCAGGCAAAACTGTAGGTATGTATAGCGCCCATGACAATACCGAAGCAAGGGGTATGTTCTTGTTCCAATCTGAGGCATTGAAATACGACCACTATGATACGGAATCTCAAAAGAAACTTATAGAAAATGCCTTCACAGGTAATACGGGCTGGGAAACCTCGCATCTACTCAAAAGCATGAAAGAAGCGATAGATTTTTATTTTGATGAGATTTGCCAGATTCATATGCCGACATGGTCAAAAGGCCGGATTACATTGGTAGGCGATGCAGCATATGGCCCATCCCCCCTTTCAGGTCAAGGCTCTAGTCTGGCGCTTGTCGGAGCTTATGTATTAGCTGGTGAACTCAAAGCTACGCATGGCGATTATGCCCGTGCTTTTGTTGCCTATGAACAAGAAATGAGAAAGTTTGTTGAGAAAAATCAAAAAATAGGACTAATGGCTGCCGGAAGTATGATTGAAAAATCAAACTTCAAAATCTTTCTACGCAACTTAATGTTGCGCGTACCCACCCTTATGGTCGTGCAGTTTAAGATGATTTCGAAAATGATAGCGAAAGCTGCCAACGGGATTGAACTGAAAGATTATTAATATGCGATATTTTAGAGACGAGTTTCAACCAGTCTTTAAAAACTGATAATTTCTTTGCTTGTGTGTAATTATCAACAAATCACTTTTTATTATTCACTAACAATACAAAACCCAAACAATTTTCTGCCTGGCAGCTAAGCGTAAGCAGACTCTTAAGCCTTTAATAATATTGTTGATCTTCCGCAATCGGGCGCGATTCTTTAATAAGAATCGCTTTTCTTAATGAACTAACGGGTGCTTTCGTATTATAAGGTTGACCAGTAAAAATTACTGGTTGACCTTTTTTAATAGATTCTATTATATCAGTAGCCAGGGTAGGACGTACGGGTGCGTGGGACATGATCCCGTGAAGTAAACTGTCTGCCCCCTACATGTAGAAACATGTTTGAGGCTGGTTGGGACGTAGATCTCGTATAACAAGCGAAGCTATGACACTACATGGAGGACTAGGGGTACTGGTTAGTAAGTAGAGGAGGAAAAAACAATGAATCCAGTTGTTGGTCTGGATGTGGCAAAAGGAGAGAGCCAAGTTCAGGCATTTTTAGACCAATCTAAACCGTATGGGAAGAACTTTTCAATGAAGCATACCAAGGAGGAATTGGATTATTTTTTAGACTTTCTAAAAGAAGTCGAAGAGGTGACAGGGCAGATGCCTATGGTCATTTTAGAATCTACAGGGCATTACCATTCTCCCATTATTCAATACTTGGAGGAACAAGGAATTCTATATATCTTACTAAATCCAATCATTTCTTATCAGGCAAAGAAGTCCAGTTTACGGAAGGTAAAAACGGACGCAATCGATGCGTACCAGTTGTGTGTGCTGTATTACAAGGAGGGTTTTGAACCTCATAAAATTAGAGGAATTCAGCTTTTAGACCTTCGAAATTTGTCAAGACAACAGGAAATCGTAACGAATATGTATGTGGAGGCTAAACTTCAGTTTCACACCATTTTAGATCAAGTGTTTCCTGAATACCGGAAGGTTTTTGGGGATCTATATTCGAAGGTTTCTTTATTGATGTTAAAGGAATATCCTACTTCAGAGGCGGTATTAACGGCCGGAGAAAGTAGACTGGCAGAGAGTGTGATAGAGTACTGTCCTAGCCGATCGAATGAATGGGCATGGAAAAAAACAAAAAAAATAATGGATTCCGCATCTCGAAATCCATTCCAAAAAAACGTGTATGAAAGTCACGTAATCAATCTTCGTATGTATATTGAGTTGCTTTTTCATTACCAGGGGCACCTCTCTGATTTGGAAGATCGTATAGTGGCCTTGGCAAATGAACTGGAAGAATATAAGATCATCCAATCGATTCCCGGTATAGGAGAAAAAATCGCAGCCATGATTATCTCTGAAATTGGTGAAATCGATCGGTTTAATCATCCGAAAAAACTGGTTGCCTTCGCTGGAGTAGATCCAAGTGTTCACTCATCGGGTAAGTTTACGGCAACCATTAATCGCATTACTAAA
>NZ_JANZMJ010000075.1:0-3068 GCF_025175645.1 Peribacillus aracenensis | reverse complement strand
GATGCAAAATGCCTGGAACGCATCCTCTTGATAAACATTTATAACATATGGGTAAGCCGTATGCCTTAATAGGGCACGTACGGTTTGATAAGGGGGAAGCCACGAGAGTGGTTTCCCTACTTTATTTATGGAACTATCCGGGGCAGTTTAGTTCAACAAGGAATTAATCTTCATCCTATAGAAATTAGTATCTTGAATTTTAATTTAGATGAGGAAAAGGGGAACTAAATGAATTATAAAGTCATAATAAACATGCCAATATCTAATCATGAAATACCTGAATTAAGAGAACTTGTTGGATGGGGAAGACGAGACAAAGATTTTCCAACCTTATTTAAACGATGTAACTTTTGGGCTGGAGTAAGAAACGAAAATAATAAACTTATAGCATTTGGTTATGTTGCAGGCACGGGATTAGAACATGGTTATATGGAAGACATCATTGTTCATCCTGATTATCAAAAAATAGGAATTGGTGTGGAGTTAGTAAGAAAATTATTAAGAGAGTCTGAACGGTATGGTTTAGAAATTGTTACCTTAACGTATGATCCCAAACATAAAAATTTTTATGAAACTTGTGGCTTTACTCCTTGTTCAGGTGGGGTATGGAAAAAACAGTAATAAACTAAAGGGGCAGTTTAGTTGAAGATGGAACCACCCATTTTTTAGCAATTCACTTAAGTTCGATGGCCAACCGGGATACCGAAGATGGCGGGTGTAAACCAATTAGAACGTGATCTTATCCGTATGCGGCAGCGTGAAGGGATTGAACTGGCTAAGAAAGAAGGAAAGTTTAAAGGTCGGTTAAAGAAGTACCATAAAAATCATGCAGGAATGAATTATGCAGTAAAGCTTTATAAAGAGGGAGATATGACTGTAAATCAAATTTGTGAAATTACAAATGTGTCTAGGGCCTCATTATATAGAAAGCTATCGGAAAGGAACAGTTGATGAGTTATACCAAAAATCGGAAATATATAATAGAAAATAAATTCCATATAGAGGTGGAATTATATGCCTAAAATTGACAATATGTTAGCAATTCTATGGATGCTTCGTTCAGGTGAAAAAATTACTGCAAAACAAATTTCAGAAAAGTTAGAGATGAATATAAGGACTGTGTATCGTTATATTGATACAATTTCAACAAGTGGCGTACCTATAATTTCAGAACCAGGACATAACGGTGGATACACTTTATTGAACAATTTTATTGAGGCTCCTCTTTTTTTTGATTTTGAGGAGCAAACTTCACTATTTCACGCTGCTGTTTTTGCAGAAGAAGCCGGATATTATGGAAGTGAAGCACTAAATAGGGCCATTTCAAAACTAAGTAAATACTCAAATCAAGAGCAGGAAACAAAGATAAACCAACATTTAACTAGTCTTGAAGTAATAAGTCGATTAAGTTCAATCTCTATGGAACCTTTTTTGAAGGAGTTGGAGCAGGCCGTAGCTGACGGGTACTCAGTAAAAATTCTTTACCATAAAAGTGGCGAAAAGCAATTAAATTATAGATTGGTCGATCCGTACAGAATTATCTATTGGAATAATAAGTGGTATGTGATTGGATTTTGTCATCTTAGGGATGATATCCGTAGTTTTAGAGTAGATCGAATTGAAAGTCTAATGCTAACCGAAAATAAGTTTAACCGGCCAGAAAATTTTTCAGCACGTGACTTTTTTATGAAAAACCTCCTTCCAACTATAGAAGTTAAGGGAGGGGATACTTCTTTAGTTATTAATGGGAATACAAGGACGTTAGGAGATATTTGCCAACATTGGTTTTTAGGACATTATTTACAAGAACGGACTTCAAATCAAGCAGTATTTCTTCTTGAAAAGGATATGATACATACATATGTACCTTATTTACTTTTACCGTACGGTAAATCTATTCAAGTTATTGAGCCAATAAGTCTAAAGAAAAGACTTATTGAAGTTCTGTCGGAATTAATAAAATTTCATCAAGTATGATAACTTCCCTGACGTTAGCTGTCAGGGAAGTTATATTATAATTGGCTATATCAATTGTGATTGGGAGTGTTATTGGATGCAAACAAAAAAAGTTTATCTATATGTATTTAACACAATGTCAGACTGGGAATATGGATATTTAATTGCCGAACTAAACACAGGAAGATATTTCAAAAAAGATATAGCACCTTTAAAAGTAGTTACAGTAGGAGCTAATAAAGAAATTATTACTACGATGGGGGGACTGAGCATAAAACCAGATATTCCCCTTGATGAGTGTACTCTTGAGAGTAAAGATCTTTTAGTTTTGCCTGGAGGGAATACTTGGGGAGAAGTTATTCATCAACCAATCATGAAAAAAATTGGCGAAGCTTTAAAGCTTGGCACTATTGTTGCTGCAATTTGTGGTGCAACTGAGGCCCTTGCGAATATGGGATACCTAGATTCTAGAAAGCATACAAGTAATAACTTAGAGTATATTAAAATGGTTTGTCCTAATTATAAAGGAGAAAAGTTTTATGAGATGGGACCTGTGGTATCTGGTGAGAATTTGGTTACTGCATCAGGAGTAGCTCCACTGGAATTTGCGATGGAAGTACTGAAAAAATTAGATGTATTTGCACCAGATACATTACATTCATGGTATAATCTAAATAAGACTCACAAACCTGAATACTTCTTCCAGTTAATGAATTCAATAAATAGATGAGCTAAAAAAAGCAGATTTATATTAGTTTAAATAATTACCATGCTTTAGACAATGTCAAAGCATGGTTTTTGAATATAACTTAAAAATGCTTATGGAGTAATGAAAAAGCCCAATTTCTCTTAATTAACGGTGAAGTTGGGCTTTTTAGTATTGAAAATTCCTTAACGTTGTAAATCCGCATTTTCCTGACGGTACCCCTAATTGTATTCCTTATGGAACTACGGGTGCGTTCGTATTATAAGGTTAGCCAGTTTTTAAACTGTACCCTATAGAGTAGACACTAAAAAAAGGTCTGCTCTATAGGGTACTTTTATGTATAATGAAAAAAATGGGAGAATCGGAGAACAATTAAATGCCAAAAAAACTCTTTACTGAGAAAGAA
>NZ_JANZMJ010000074.1:0-3099 GCF_025175645.1 Peribacillus aracenensis | reverse complement strand
TCCAATGATACCTAGCCTTATATGAAGTTCGTGTTCCTCAGACCGGAGGTTTGCCGCTTGCTTCCTTCAGATTCCACGTCACCGTGGACACCCTTGCATTAAGCTAACCACTACTACTGCCTTCATGATTCGGGACTTTCACCCTATAGATTGCACCCATGCCGGGCGCACGAAAAAGAGCTGCCGAAGCAGCTCCCTTATTAAAATTCCGCCCGCCCCGCGGAAAGCGAGCATCTGGAGGGGAAATCAACCACACCGCACTACTTGGTAATAGCAACAAAGTATGCGAAAACAGCCTTTATCTATTTATGGTCCATAAAAAATCATAAATAGCATTAGAAATATGTTTAATATGAACAATATCTTACCAAAGAGATTTTTTATGGCTAAAACAGAAAATACAATTGAAATTAAGAATGAAAAAATTGCGAGTTTTGATGGAAAATACACAATGTCTAAAATGCCTATCATAGGAAAATACAAAAATAACATGCTAACAAATATAAATATCATTGAAAAAAGTAATGCTATCGTGATGTAAATATATGTTCTAACTTTTTTCAGCTGTTGTATCTCATAACTATTATCAACCATTTTGGCCTCCTCATATTAAATTTCTTTAATCAACCTTTCCCTAATGCTATTCTCTATCTGAACAATAAAGACCTTCTACAACTATCCTGCCCTTTTAGTTCCATAAGAAAAGGGCTTCTTAAAGAAAGCTCCGATCTTCAGCTAACGCGCCCGATAGTTCTATAAGGCTAGCGTCAGGAATATGCGGATTTATAATGTTAAGGAGATTTCGATACTAAAAAGCCCAATTTCTCAGCATTTAAATTGAGAAATTGGACTTTTTTCGTTACTCCATTAAAGCGCTCTTTAAACTCCTCAACTGGGCTCCTGCTGATTTTCCGACGGTCAATAACGGCTTCAACAATAAAGATTACTTACTTACTTTTAAAAGAAACTGATCAATACGTTCTTTTTGCCGTAAGTGGTGCCGGAAATGCATTTCGATTAGTTGAAAATATTCCTCTGCATTTAAATATCCCATTCTCCGGTGCTGAACTTTCTGGCTGGCCGGAATGTCAGAGAGCTTTTTCTCTATCTCTTGCATTTCCTCAAAGATTTGAAGCAGTCCTTCCTTTACTTCTTCTTTTCCTGTAGGGTTTGGCGGTGTGAAATCCGGTGTATCCGGACCTTTTAACCTGATTGGAGGAAACTTTCCTTCTTTGAAAATCGATTCGCCTATTTCTGTTTTTTTACCGTCATCGGAAGTAGTGCCATTAGCACATTGCTTAATGGCTTTCAATTGAAGATGCAGGGTGCTCTTTATTAAATGATTATACATTTGTCCTAATGACCATTCATCCTCAGAAGGCTTTCTTGTAAACTCATCCAGCGAATATTTACTTAACTCTTCAATATAGTACGTAGCCACCTGTTCGAATCGCTTCAATATCACTTTTGTATCCAATAGATCTCCCACTTTCTTTATAATTTTCTTTCTCTTTACTGTACGTCCCAATGCTAAACTAAATAACATCTCTGACATTAACTTCGACTCACTTACAAATAATCCCTTCTCTTTCATTCAAGAATATGGTCAATTGCTGAACAAAGGCCAAACAGCACTCTTCAACTATCCTGCCAAGCCGCCTTAAAGACAGCTCCGATTTTCAGTTAACAACACCCGTTAACAAAAAAGTAAGGAAAAATCCACTTACTTCACTATCCAGCTAATTTTGCAAACAAAAAGAACGTTAACCCTTATGGATAACGCTCTAAAATCGATTTAAAATACATTAATAATGAACGCATGAACCTATACGACTTTGCCAAGCATAAATTTCAATATCAATCTTCATTCTCTTCTTCTTCATATAAATCGTGTTCACCAATATAAATGGGGCTGTTTGCATGATCAATTCTGATTGGCCATTCATACGGAACGGATAAACGGCTGGATATATCTCTCCAAAATTTACTCGAATCGGTTTCAAAATCTTGAAACTCTTTTAATAGTTCTTTATAAGACGCACCGTCAAATTGTATATTCATTTCCTGCAACCTCATAAAAGCCATATGTCTAATTTCAAGCTCTGCTGCCTTTTCCATTTCTTCTTCCGTTGCCTCTCCGATAATGGTTCCTGGCGGGGGTATGATAGCGTAGATATTATCTACTTCTTCTCCCGTTTCTTGTGCGGAAATCAATTTATTCTTGATCCGATTAAGCATAAAGTCAACTCCTAATGGTTTTCATCTATTATATATAAGTCTGGCAAGCTGCGTAAACTAAATATTCTTCATGTTCAGCTAAAGCACCCGTTAGCTCAATAATCAGATAGTTAGTACCATCAAATCCTCATCAAAATAGTGCCCATTATACTTTAAGGCATTTCGTTCTGTACCATAGACCTCAAATCCTAAAGACTTATATAGTTTCTTTGCGGAGTCATTATCAGATACAACAGTTAAATTGATTTGTTCCAATCCATCAGAATTCCTCGCCCTTCTTATAAGTTCATTCATTAATGATTTTCCTAAACCCTGACCTCGATTGCCTGGAGCTATGTACATCCCAAAAACATTCCCTTTATGTCTGGTTTTGATATTGTTTTCACGTATAAAAGTAACAATTCCAACTAAAGATTTTCTATAATCAAAAGCACCTACAATGTACTTGTCCCTAGTTGGTTTTATTCGCTCCTTTACCGTTTCTAATGAAAATCCCACCTCTCTCTCATATGTTGAACCAAATGCTTCTGGGTTAATTTTCAATGCATTCAATCGCACTTCCTGGTATAAATGGGCATCGGACTCCATTAAAATACGAATATTCATTAGCTACTCCTTCCGTTTATTTTGCATGAAATTTAGAAGAGTTTTTCTATACGATTAAGTTTGTATAAAGCATTCTATTTATCGCTACTAATATCCTTCTTGAGCAAACCTGCCCCTTTAGTGCCATAAATCGAGTAGGAGGAGGCGCCTAGCCTCCGACCTCTCACACCACCGTACGTACCGTTCGGTATACGGCGGTTCAGTTTAAGTCTGACGTAGTTTTGTATATCGTTCATATAGATTTACTAACCCATG
>NZ_JANZMJ010000073.1:0-3326 GCF_025175645.1 Peribacillus aracenensis | reverse complement strand
ATTATATATAAATGAAAATTTGAGCAACAGATCAAATTGGGGTACCCCCTAGCAAAATGCTAATTTACTTTTTCTCCTACTTCTTATAACTAGGCATATTTCCCATTTCTTTAATGGAGCAATCATCATCGCAGGCTTTTCAACTTTGACAGCCTCACTTTTTTCAGTTACCAATTTACTTGTGACATTAGCAATGTAAAAAAGGGATTATATTTCCCTTGTCTTAATTCTATAAATGATAAAAGCCTGTAGACAAATTAAGATATAGGAGGATTAATTTTTATATTCTAACGAGGTTTATGATAACATATCCAAACACAGATTATCACTTTTGATAGCGGAGTCGTTCCAGCAGAAATGCCGGCTTTATGGAATCAAGAAGCCTTAAAGGCACATGCTGTTGCGGCATTATTTTAACGATATTTAAACTAGTTGTTACCTGCCTTCCAACCGATGTCGTCAATTGGCTTTTGAATAAATTTAAGATGCATCCCACACTCAGTGACGGGAATACCGTGATCACGATGGACGGAAAACCATTGGAAGCGGAAGAGAAGAACCAAGTGATTCAGGATGTTAACCAAGCGATGATTTTGAAGAAAAATCATATATTCCCTGGAAATGACTCCTTGTTTTTGCAGCCAAAGAGCGGTGTCAAGCCTTTGGCCATCGATACGAAAAAAGGCAAAAAGGATGTTCGGTTATTGGTGTTCGTGTACGGCACCATGTGGATGTCGTAAAACAGGAAAAGAAGAAGCTTGTGGCATATAGCATGCGTTCCGAAAGCCTCCAAAACCGTTCGATGGTGCAGGGAATGAATATAAAAGAAGCATAAAAGGAAAAATGAAAAACCACACCATGATGTGTGGTTTTTTGATAATGAAAACAAACGCTCTATTTTCCATCTTTGGGTTTCATTCAGTACCCTCCCCCAATTGGAGGGTTTTCATTTTTCCTCAAGTATCACCTTATTTTCTTTTTGAATTAAATTAAATTTCTTCTTTTTTCTAAAAACAAAATATGAAACTATTACCAATCCCGTTATGCAAAATGTTAGGAAAATTTGTAAACGCATTGAAGGGATAAAAGCTTGAGCAACAAATATTGCAAACAACATGAAAATCGTAAAAAATGTAAGGTGTGGAAATAACCACATTTTCACTTTTAATAATCCAGGATTTTCTCTTTCCATTTTCTTTCGTGAACGCAAGTGAGATATAGCAATAAAGATATACATAATCATGGTTACACCACCAGAACTACTAGCTAAAATAACAAATAATTGATCTGCAGCTACAAATTTTAGTAATGTGAACATGTATGCAGCACCTACACACGCCAATATTGTTCCAATTGGGGCCCCTCGTTTATTAACTTTTGAAAATAATTTGGGTGCATCCCCTTTTTTAGATAAGGAGTATAGGATACGCGAACTAGTATACATACCTGTATTTAAAATCGAAAGTAACGAAACGAAGATTACCATATTCATAAAATGACCGGCTGCAGGTAATCCTGCCATATCAAATATACTTGCATAAGGTGCCTTGAATAGTCCTGCTTCACTTTTGGGAAGTAAGAATACTAGAATTACCGAAGAGCCAACGAAGAAAATCAGCAATCTCCAAACAACACTATTAATGGCCTTAATGATATTTTTTTCCGGATTTTCAGATTCTCCCGCTGCAATGGCGGCTACTTCACTTCCTGATATAGAAAAGGTAATAAATACAATACTTAAAAATACTGGGAGAATGCCTTGTGGGAAAGACATGGGAGGGAAAGCCTCCAAGGGCAGCGTGGAAAATGCGTGCATCATATGTAATAATATGGGATTTCCAATAGATCCCCTATTTCAATCTGCCCTCATCTTATCAAAACGGTCCCATCTCTTTCATTCATCTAAAGCAACCTATACCATGTGGTTTGAAATCCTGCGAATAAGCGAGTATTCGTGAGTATTATCTATTAAACTGAGGGAGTTCATTAAGGATTATTGTAGAGTTGACACAAACTGTGCCGAATAAAAATTTGTCATACCTGCTTAATCAGCATTTTTCTTTTCATAAAAAATCAATGCTATATGGATAATTAAAACTATGGAAAGGGCAATAACAATACTAATATCTAGTGTTCCTTCGTCTTCGGGTTTATTAAAAAATCCGTTAATTGTAGTGAATGCTCCTAGAATTAAATAAATATAGATTACATTTTTCGGGATAAATTTAATTAGGAATACCCCCTTTAGAGTTGATGTTATCAATAGCCTATCAGCAACTATTTTATCTGAAAAGAGAGTGATTTGTTAGAGGCTTAATGTATTTTTTTGAAAGTTCCGTACAGTCCGACTACACTGTGCTTGTTGAACTATCCTGCCCCGATAGTTCCTTAAGAAAAAGTTGCCTTAAAGACAGCTCTGATCTTCAGCTAACGCCCCCGTTAGTTGAAAAAGGTAATAACTTCTATTCGCTACCACTTAGTTTGTTCAACCAGAAGTTTTCTACTTCCCCTAATTGAGTATAATAATTATCCGCCCCATCAAGAAAGAAACTTTCACCACATTCACTGTTTGTAATTTGTAAACTTTGAAAAGAAATTTCCTTCCCGTTTTCTCCAGTAAAACTTCCATTTCTCCCTAAGTGGACACATTGTTCATTAATTGCTGTTCGATGTTCATTTTCATCTACATAATAGTATTTGTTGGTTACAGTTTTATCTACATCCTTATATGGAGTAGAGGTAAGGTAAACACCATATTGTTGTATTTCTGTACCTTCCAAAGCAGTCAAATTTTTAAGTTCTATTGGTATGACCGTATATTTTCCTTCTTTTTTTAACACAGGCTCATTCGGGATACCGAATATAACCAAAAAAGATCCCTCGAAGTCTTTAGGAATAAGGTATAGTTCGTTTGATTTCTCTTCTTTAAATGAACACCCCCTAATAATGAACAAAAGTATTATTATCAATAAGGATTGCTTCATAAAATTATACTCCTTTTTAATTAAGTTAATTGTCACATCCTTTTCTATTTGGCAAACTACTTCTACTATCCTACCCCATAGTTAACATATCGAGTAGGGGGAAAATAAGTTTATTTTCGCCCCTCTCACAACACCGTACGTACGGTTCGCGTATACGGCGTTTCAATTTATATCACAGTGTGTACTTTTAGATAATGTTCTAAAGCAGAGGGGACTCCCCTCTGCTTTAGTCTTTTGTTTGAGATTGCTCTTTGGACGACTTTGGATACTCCTATGAATCGGTAACCTTTTCGACAGTAGGTTAATCCTTTCGCTTCTTCCTCCGGAATTCCAAGTTGAATA
>NZ_JANZMJ010000072.1:0-3471 GCF_025175645.1 Peribacillus aracenensis | reverse complement strand
CCTCCTTGTTTGATGCTGGGTCAATGGTCGTTGACACTCATGCATCATACAAGAGGGCTCTTTTTCTTTCAAGACCTCGAACATCCTTCTAACAGGAATGCTGCCCCGTTAGTGCCATAAGAAAAAGGCTGCCTAAGCAACCTTCCTTATTGAAGTAAAGCACCCGTTAGTTGCATAGTAAGTACTATAATATTTTTGTATTATCCCAAATTTCTTTTAAAGGCTTTCCATCCAAGGTTGCCTGTTTTAGTAGCTCCTCAGCTGTTCTAAACGATTGTAAATCGAATTCATAATCGGAGAGATGCCATTGGTTGGAATGTTCATTAATGTGATAAATGTGGTCTTGAAAAGAAAAACTGACTCTGTTATCTAAACTCAAATCCCTTTGTAAATCTTCATAAGAATAGTTGAGTTTTTCGATAATCATCTCAGCATACTGTTGTACACCAATATCGGTATCATTTTTGAAAACCTCTATAAATTCTTGGATTGTTTTATCATCTAATTGATACGTTAAATAATTCCATACAATGTCAGCAATATCATTTCTTAAATATTCATTAGGATGATTACTTAATTTTAATAATTGTTTACTCAACCACTCTACATCAGACTCAAATTGCGATAGATGAATTAAGGCATCCCTTATTTCCTCTACCTTATCTTGTTGTATTTGTATAAGGATTTCAAATTCCTCCTTGCTGTATTCCTTCATCTGAAGTTCAACATCATCAAAAGGTTCGGATTCTTCGGTATATAGACGTTCTAAAAATTCATCAAAATGTTCAGCTATTTTTATAATCTTTTCATCATCGTTATCTACAAAAACAATCGGAGGCTCTGAAGAAACATTGCGATAGTCAAAAGCAACCCAAGTATGTCCATCTCCATTAAACAAAATCAGTCCTTCGGGCATTTCCCATTCTTTAATTAAAGATTCGCTTTGTAATATACTATCTTTTTGACCTATGCCAAAAATATGGTCAACGTTAATATGGTCATCAGCCCACGATGTTGGAACATCAGATGGATACGAGTTAAATTTAATATATCCCCCGTTTTGATCCTTGAGGATATTTATGTACGATTGTGGTAATTTTATTTTCAGTTTTTCTTCTGCTTTTTCAACGATTTCATCAGTTAATGGTTCTAACTTGTAATAATCACAGTCCTCTTCCCAAATAATTTCCCCCACTGAAATCACTCCCTAAAAAAATAATATTTGTTGAGACATTAATTATAAATTGTTAGTTATTGATTCGTATCTCTTTGTTGAACTAAACTGCCCCGATAGTTCCATAACAAAAAGAGCTGCCAAAGCAACTCCCTTAGTGAAGTAAAGCACCCGTTAGTTCAACAAGGTTAATTTGTAATTTCGTTCGTGTTACGATTTAAAATCTGAAAGTAAATTATTACAGCAGTTACAATGCACAATACACCACTCACTAACCAAATATAGAAAAGAATTTGACCACCAAATGTGGGAGAATTAAAAATAAAATAACTAAGTAAGAATAATACTCCACCCAAAAAAGATAAATAATAAGCAAATCGTTTATGCTGTTGCTTTAAAAAATGATATCCCATAAGAATTAACAAATATAAACTGCTTATTACCATAATGACAGGAAAAGTGGGTTGAAATTTAGCTGCGTATATAAAGTAGTCAAGTTGTGATATAGAGCTATTACTATTTACCTCACCGTATATAAATTGAGAAAATGGTGTTGAGTACTTCCATTCCCAATGATCATCCACGATTGCACTACCTTCATATAAAGCACAAACAGTAGAAATTAAAAGTAAAATAGATGCTATACCAAACTGAAACAAAAAACTAAGCCTAAACATATTAAATACCCTCATTTATTTTTCAAAATTTTTTTCCACTCTTACTTTAACATTAATTTCAATTAGTAACATTAAAATCCTTTTTCCTTCTTCAATTAACCTGCCCCTTTAGTTCCATAAGAAAGAGCTGCCTTATAGACAGCTCTGATCTCAGCTAACGCACCTGTTAGTTCATTAAGAAATCCAGTATGGAAACAAAGAAATGAAATGAAGAGACAACAATGCTCATATGACTCCACAGGGATTTATCGTAACCTTCTTCGCCGGACTTATAGGGATTGGCTTAATGTTGCTGAATTTCTCAATCCATAAATACCCCAAAAGATAAGCAGGAATTAAGTTGAGTTATGACACTATATCAAAAAAGCCGATTTCCAAGTTAGGGAATCGACCTTAAATAAATATATTAAACGCACCTCAATAATTGATTAAATCACTCAAGATGAATACAAAGATCAAAACTGAAATCATAATCAACCAGCCTACTTTTTTTGTTACCGATTTCTGAAGGAATTTGATTCTAGGTAGTACAATAAAAATAACACTAAAAAGTACAGCAGATCCACATACTGTATTAAGCCAAAAAGAAAAACCAATTCTATCAAAATACGGAGGAAGGAAAGTTATTACAATAATAATCGAACTACTCAGCGCTACATCTACCCATTTCAATTTTTTAACCGCCTTATGATTTCCAAGTTCCGTTGCCATCTCTATTATAATCAAGTCACTTTAATCATCAATGATTTTTTTTATCATAATTCCCTTCAAGTCATTGTTCAACTAACCTGCCCCGTTAGTGCCATAAGATAAGGCAGCTTCAGCAACCTGCCTTATTGTAGAGTTGACACAAACTGTGAAATAAAAAAAGTTACCTTTCAGCAACTTTAGGAGTAGAAACCATTATTTATATTTAGTAAGCCATTCAATTAATTGGTCATAGTTACTTGAGAATATTACATTGTCTTTGGTATTAGACTGTTCAAGGTGAATTAGAATATCCCCTTCTTCTAATAAAAAAGCGACTGCAATTGTGTCCTCTAATATATTATTAGAAAAAAATTTGTCTTTCCACAATTTTTGTACAGAAAAATGTTCTGGAGTATAACCTTTACGATTAACTAATAACTTATACTTTTTTCCTTGTCTAATAAATGAAAAGCATGTTTTCTCAAATGAATTAAACCAGGCGTATACATCAGCGAGGGTTATGAAACCTGTCAAATTAGTAATAATAATATCTTCAGAAATGGATGTACTTATATCTTTAACATTCAATTGAACAACAACTCCTTACTATCATTATAAACCAAATAATGTAAGGTAGTGTAAGTTTTAATGGCGCATAGTTCCAATACACTGTGCTTGTAGAACTATCCTGCCCCTATAGTTGCATAAGAAAAGGAGCTGCTGATCAGCTCCTGGTAATGAAGTAAAGCACCCGTTAGCATTCCTGTAGATCGTTAAATATCAGGTTTGAAAAAAATAGAACCCCTCAGTAAGATACGAGTATAGAGACCAATCTAACTCAAAGTCTTAAGGAGGAAGCCCTACTATGAATTTTAAAATGCAAAACAAACAAAATCAACTAATTGAGAGAATTACGGATCAACATCTAGT
>NZ_JANZMJ010000071.1:0-3706 GCF_025175645.1 Peribacillus aracenensis | reverse complement strand
TGGAGTTTAATCCCTTTATAGAGCCTTAGTATCAGATTCCTGTTCGTCGAGCCAAGATTTTATTCCACGCTTCCTCCAGCCCTTACCTCACGATAAGTACCTTGCGCTTCCTTAGTGGTTGGTCGATATATACCCCCACAGTGGACTTTCACCACCTAGATAGTTGCCATGCCTGGCACACAAGAAAAAGCCGTCTAAGGACGGCTCTGATTAATGATTATTTAATATCCTGTTTACTCTTTACTGTATATAATCTGAATAAAGTAAACTCTTTCTACTTTCATAATTGAATGTTTTTTGCACTAGAACCCAAACCTCCATCAATAAAAAATACTTACCTTAATAATTGTTGAAGATACGTGATCTTCGTAATTGGATAACTTTATGTTATTGCAGAAATGATCCATGTTCAAGATTACCAAGTCACCTTGCCCTAAAACGATAGACTCTTTTTCATCGATACTCATTCTACTTTTTCCTTTGAAACAATAATAGGCGTCGGTTCTTTTCGTAGATTCCCCATTATCCAACACTTCAGAATGGGTTCCATCAGTCAAATGAATCGTGCTAAGGTCTCCTTCGCATCCTTCTGCTAACATCAAATTAAAATCCGTAACCCTCCCAATACTTCGGGTTGTCCAGCCTCCATCAAACCGATCCTGTTCAAATGGCTGTAAATGCACACGGTGCTTTCCCTTATGTTCCAGCAGCATTTCACCATCAAGAATCATGATGATTCTCCGAATGCCTGGAAGGTGAGTAAATAAGGATTCGTCCACCTCGACATCTGCGGTGCTAATCCGCCATTTGAAATCACGCTTCGAATAATCTCCATCTTCAGGATAAATGGCAAGTTGAGTTGTTTTACCACCTGACCAAAGACTGGTAATTTGTTCACTTTTTCTTATTATCTTTAGTGAATAGGACAACTATTTTCTCCCCTTTTATTATTACTTTACTTTAAGTTGAAAACAATTTCGACCAGAGTGAAGATCAAAAAAATTGTTTAAACAGAGAGGCATAACTAGCTTAGGTGTACTGGACCCTTATCATCGTAGCATAATTTCATTCTTACTTGATCGTGCTATACACACAAGGTCGTTCATACCTACTTGAAATCGATGGGGTTCCGTTACATTAATAATTAGACAGAAACCAATGTGAACTACTGCATGGGTAGTTTAGAAAAAAAGACAATACCGAATGTTTTTGATACAACTAAAAACATTCGGTATCAGCACTATATCTAATTATACTTTGACCATATCAGTCTTTGCATAAAAACTATTAATTTTGAAATTCATTCCAGCATTATCATTTTAATAGATTAATACTTACAATGATAATTGGCATGGCAAAAACGTCAATAAGAAATGCACCCACTATCGGAACGATTAAATACGCTTTACTTGAAGGTCCATATTTAGCAGTGATTGTCGACATATTGGCCATAGCATTTGGTGTAGCCCCTATACCATGTCCAATAAACCCTCCAACCATAACTGCCGCATCGTAGTTTTTGCCAAGAAAGCGAAACATGATGAATATACTTAAAAGTATAATGAAGATTACTTGTATCACCACAATCAAAATAATAGGTAACGCAAGGTCAGCAACTTCCCACAGTTTTATACTCATTAATGCCATTGATAAGAAAATACCTAAAGTAATATCTCCAATAAAATTTATACTAGGCATTTCGATGATTTTTCCATTTATTTTATCCAAAATATTCCGAACTATTACAGCCACTATCATTGCTCCAACATAGTTCGGTAAAACATAACCTGTCTTCGCCGAAAATAACTCTCCTAAGTATGAACCTAAAGCCATACAAAATGTCAGTATTAATACTTGTTTCATAAATGAAGCTGCATTCAATTCTATTTTGTCTTCCATTTCTTTCTTTTCCTGAATTTCAATATCCTTTTTACTTGGTGTTAATTTGTGTTTATTAATTAGATATTTTACAGTCGGACCACCAACTAATCCACCACATACTAATCCTAAAGTAGCTGCCGCTATTCCAATTGCTTGGGCAGATTGAATTCCCAGCGATTCAATGGTACCACCAAATGCTGTAGCTGCACCTATGCCACCTTCCATGGATATTGCTCCTGCCATCATACCAATCAATGGATCGATCCCAAAAACCGGTGCTAAAGAAATTCCAATTAAATTTTGAGCTAATGCCAGAAAACCGCATAACAGCCAATATATTAATAATAATTTACCGCCGACTTTTACTAATTGAAAACTGGCACCCAATCCAACAGTCGTAAAAAACGTTAACATAAATAATCCCTGGAGTGTCGTATCTAATGAAATGGTTACGTTTAGAAAGGTTTTAAGGCTTGTCGCGACTATAGCAAACAGTAATCCCCCTACAACAGGTGCAGGGATACAAAAGTGTTTAAATATTTTGACATTCTTAACGATAAACCCGCCTAGTGCTAAAAGCAGTACCGCTAAAAAAATTGTGATCGTTTGATTGATCTCGATGCTCATATTGTCTATCTCCTCTCCACACACATTAATACTTCATTTATTAGGTTTGCAGCTAGTTTAACAGTGCGATGATCATTATCCAATGATGGATTTACTTCACAGATATCAAATGAAATGGTTTTCGGATGTGAAGTAATTTTACGAATTAGCTGCCTTACCATTTTTCCAGAAAGACCAAATGAGGAAGGTGCACTAACACCTGGTGCTTCAGAAGCGTTAATAACATCCATACAAAGCGTTAAAATAATATGATCATGTTGATTCATAAAATTCAGAATTTCATTTTCATTTTTCTCAGAAATTCCATCTGCCAATTCTTCTTCCAATATCCAGGAACAACCAAGAGAAGTGGCAGTGTCAAATAATTTTTTTGTATTTCCATAACGTTGAATACCAATAGGCAAATAACTAGCTTGATGATCATGATCTAATATTTGTTTAAACATCGTTCCAGAAGAAGTAATTTCTTCATATGAGCGTAAGTCAAAATGAGCATCAATGTTAAGGATGCCTATTTTAGCCTGGGGTCCTACACTCGACCTGATCCCTAGATAATGACCATAAAAGGTTTCATGTCCGCCCCCCAATATAACAGGAAACATATTTTTAGTTACTATTTTCTCTACGTGACTTCCTAGTTCAGCTTGTGCTGCTTCTAACTGTTGACCTTCACAAATGATATTTCCGAAATCAACTAGACTATCCTCTGCTTGACCGTGCCAAGATAAAGAAGATAAGGATTTACGTATTTCATCGGGAGCTTCTTTGCTTCCAAGTCTTCCTTTATTCCTGCGTACGCCCTCATCACAAGAGAACCCTATTATTCCACATGCATGATTTATTGAAGTGAATTGATTATCTTTAACTATTTGATGAATTCTATATTCATCCTTATCTACTAGACTATCTGTTCTGCCTTTCCATAAATCCATATTTGGTAACGCATACATTTATTTTTCCTCCCCATTAATAAAAATAATTCATATGGCAATCGCCAATCATTCGGGTTGTACAATCATAAAAGACCTAAAGCATTTTGCACATCCCCGCTTCCGCTGCACTGTAATTCCCAGTCCAGCACTGTAAACCATTATGGTGTAATATCTATATTCCCTCCATTCTGCTTAATGGTTATACTGCAATATTAATTAAGCAAGTTTCATGCCAGTTTCATCGCCTTAAAAACAGTGGATAATTA
>NZ_JANZMJ010000070.1:0-4543 GCF_025175645.1 Peribacillus aracenensis | reverse complement strand
ATGTTACCTATACTATACATATTCGTTATAAAGAACGCAATATCCTTTCCCCAAAAATAAAAAATATTTAAAGGGATTCAAGCGAACCAAAAAACCATCATTCCTTTTTCAGGTAATGATGGTTTTTCAAATATACAGTGGAATCATTTTCACCGTCGACTTCAGCTTACTCAAAAAATAATAAACTATGTATAAATTTTGGTTTGACATTCCGGGTTATAAAATGTTCATTGAATGTAAAGAAATACAAAATAAAAACCTTGTCCCCTAATCGACAAGGTTTTTTTATTTTTCATATGTGATATTTTCTATTTCAATCCTGAAGGGGGCAGCCTCACAAATATTAATCCCCCTATCCAGATTCACCTTTTCCATTTCACTTGCATCCGGGATTGTTTTTTTATCGTGAATAAAATGTTCGACCATGGCTTCCAACAGTTCTTGAGCACAAGCTAAGGCATCTACTCGATTCCTACCGCTAACGGAAGAAATAATTCCTTCTCGCCTAAAATCCGGGAAGCAAACTTGAACGGAAAAAGAATCGATAATCAACGGGTGCTTTTCATAATAGAATACGGCTGGATACTCAAAGATTTGAATGGTCAAAATATCATCCCTTCATACCATATTTAGGCTTTTAAGTTAATTATAACATGAGTTTCCATTTTAAATATGTTTAATTTACTTTTCTTAGTATTTTAGGTTATTACTTAGATTTAAAAGGTTGTTATGTCCGTACTTACTGTGAAATAAAAAAACACCAGGAAAATCAGGATCAAGATAACATTCAAGATTATTCCAATGATGCTGCACACTTTTCCAGCTGTCACTAATCCCTTTCCAGATTCACCAGTAAGCTTAATTTCTTGTTTACTCTTCGAAGCAAATATTAAACCTAGAATACCTAATATGATGCCTATGAATGGAATTAACAGGGATAATACCCCCATGATCAATGATACTATAGCTTTGCTATTGGTTAGTTTGATTTCCGACATATATTCCACCTTCTTTCTTCCTTTATATATACGGTTAGTAAAAGGAAAAGATTCGTTTTTTGTGTACTTATACTTCTAATATTCCTGATGATTTCAGAAATCCGCTCCCTTTCCGCAGACTGTCTGCCTATCCTTCTCGCCGCAAGCATCTAGGGGTGTCTCAGTTTGCCAGTTATTCGGCAGTTGTGTCGCAAATTCTTCTAGCTGGTGAGGGACTCAGCTCTAATTAAAAATGTAAAAATACATGAGGCTACCCAAGTCTTCTTTTATAACGATAGTCCGAGGTGATAGCAAAAACCTCCTTTTGTAGACAAGTAGAAAACGACTCATTCCTGAGTCGTTTTTTTAGGTTCGTTTCAATTCAAGTTTTTGGGCTACCATAGAGAGACAATAGTTAACAATGAAATACATGAGAGCCACAAGGATCAAAATTGGGATTAAGTACTTTTGACTTTGTCCGTATATGATTTGACCATGATGAGTCAGCTCCGGTAAAGAGATGACAACTGCTAAAGAGGTATCCTTTAATAATGAAATGAATTGGCTGACAATAGGAGGAACCATGCGCCGCAGCGCTTGGGGAAGAATAATATGTATCAATGCCTGTGTATAGCTCAAGCCTGATGAACGGGCAGCTTCCATTTGGCCTTTATCAATCGATTTTAGTCCACTTCGAATGACTTCAGAGAGCATGGCAGACTCGAAAATTGTCAAGGCGACAATGGCCGCTGGAATGATTTCCAGTTTAATCCTCACCTCCGGCAAAGCAAAATACGTAAAAAATATTATTAATAACAGCGGTAAATTCCGTATCGTTTCTACAATCAAAGCTAATATTTGAGATATCACCGGCACCTTTGCGTAACGGATAATACCAACAAGCCCGCCAATAATGAAACTTAGAATGATGGATATAAAAGCTACCTGGAGCGTTACCCAAAATCCTTCTAATAAAAACTTAAGATTATCTGGTGTATAGGCACCTGCAAAATCCATATTTTATACCTCCTTTAATTACTCTTAGCCAGACGTTTTTCCAAATAACCAACGCCTAAACTTAAAGGAATGGTAAGTATTAAGTAAAAGGCTGCAACGAAAATGTACACATCAAACACGACAAATGTCCTTGAAGAAATCAAATCCCCGTGGTACATAAGATCGAGTCCTGCAACGACGGCTAAAATGGAAGAATTCTTAACTAGATTGATAAATTGGTTCCCTAAAGGAGGTATGACTATTTTAACGGCCTGTGGCAATATGACGAGCCTCATTGCCTGGCCATATGTCAGGCCTGAAGAACGGGCAGCTTCCATTTGACCCTTTGGCACGGAAAGTATGCCCGCTCGAATTGCCTCAGCTATGAAAGATGAAGTGTAAATGGTCAAAGCCAATGTCCCTGCATATAGACCGCTAAGTTTAAGACCGAGAAAGAAGAAAAAGGTTATGATCAATAACGGTATATTCCGAATGAACTCGACATAGGCGGTACCCAGCCAGTTTAGTGGCTTTATCGGCGCGATCCGCATGATTGCAATAAGCACACCAAGAATCAAACTCGCTACCAACGCGATCAAACTCGACATGATCGTATTTCTAAAGCCTAATAAATACATATCCAGGTTCTCTGTTAAAATGGAGAAATCAAGCACGGCGTACACTCCTTTAACTAGTAAGGATGAGCAAAACGCTCATCCCCACAGACAAATGTTCAAATGTTATTTAAGGTTAGCTTCCCTTATACATTTGCTAAAATGTTTAATGTTTAATCCATTTATCATGGATTTCATCGTACTTGCCTGAATCTTTAAGTGACTTAAGAGCTTTATTCAACTCGCCAACAAAGTCAGCATTTCCTTTTTTCACGGCAATTCCATAAGGCTCTTCCGTAAATGTACCGCCAACAAGTTCATAACTTGGATCTTCATCCGCCATTCCATAAAGGATGGAATCATCCGTTGTCAAGGCATCCCCTTGCCCGGATTTAAGTGCGGCGAACGCTTCGGAATAGTTTTCAAATTCAAGCACTTGTGCTTCAGGAGCTTTTTCACGGATATTTATGGAAGAAGTAGAGCCCTTGACGGCCAATACCTTTTTCCCTTTTAAGCTATCAATCCCCTTAATATCACTGCCCTTTTTGACTAACAAAGATTGTCCGGCATCGAAGTAAACATCAGTGAAGTCAACTTCTTTTTTACGATCTTCCGTGATTGTCATGGTCGCTACAATCGCATCGATATCACCATTATTCAATAATGCCATCCTTGTCTTAGATGTCACTTCTTTAAATTCAACTTTATTCTCATCACCAAGGATTTCTGCTGCAAGAGCTTTGGCAATATCAATATCAAAGCCTTCTACATCTCCAGTCTTAGGATTTTTCAGTCCGAATAGCCTTGTATCATTTTTCACCCCGAAAACGATTTTATCCTTTTCCTTCACTTGTGCGAGAACATCTTTTGCTTTGTCTTTACCTCCACCCTCTTCAGCTTTGTCTGATTCCTTGCCCCCGCCGCATCCAGCTAATAAGATGACAGCCAGTAATGATAGCAAAGATAATTTTAACCATTTCTTTTTCTTAAACATGAAATTCACCCCTGTTTTTTATTTAATGATTTAATATACGGCTAAGGAATAAACGAGCCCTCTCTTCACGAGGATTGGCGTAAAACTCAGCCGGTGATGCCTCTTCCAAAACCCTGCCTTCGTCCATGAATACGATTCGATCCGCTACTTCACGGGCAAATCCCATTTCGTGCGTAACCACCACCATCGTCATGCCTTCATGGGCAAGGGCCTTCATTACATCCAGTACCTCGCCGATCATTTCTGGATCCAAGGCTGAGGTAGGTTCATCAAATAGCATGATTTCGGGACCCATTGCCAGACCTCTGGCAATCGCTACCCTTTGTTGCTGTCCACCTGAAAGCTGGGAAGGAAATGAATTCGCTTTATCTCCAATCCCCACCTTGTCCAAATACTTTAGTGCAATCTTTTTCGCTTCCTCTTCGGATTGGCCTAAAACCTTCCTGGGGGCAAGCATGATATTCTCTAGCACGGTTTTATGAGGATACAAGTGAAAATGCTGGAAAACCATACCGATATTCCGACGGAGTTTGTTTATGTCCGTTTTTTTATCCGCTACATTTGAACCATTTATGGAAAGGGAACCTTCCGAAATGGTCTCTAGACGATTAATGCATCGAAGCAGTGTACTTTTCCCTGATCCGGACGGTCCGATGACCACGACCACTTCCCCCTTCTTAATCGTAAGATTAATGTCTTTCAATACATGGAAATCGCCATAAAACTTATTCACTCGGTCAAAAACTATCATAATTAGCCCTCCGCCCCTAATCAATCTTATGAAACTGAAAATTTATAATAATCAGAAATCTGTAAGCGTAATATAGCATTCTCCAAACTCTAATCAAATTTTATGTATAACCCTTTCTCCCACCATTATTTCCCAATATTTCAAGAGTGATAGTGAAACGACCATTTTTATTATTATTTTAAACTAGTAATTTAAATAATATATTCAATAT
>NZ_JANZMJ010000006.1:137713-224130 GCF_025175645.1 Peribacillus aracenensis | reverse complement strand
TTGATATATAAACGAGCAAGACTGTAAGGACTAGAACAGGGGGCTTACCATGGATTACATAATTGGGGTAATTGTATTAATTTTGATTTTCATCATTTGGGGTTATTTTTTCAAAAAGAGATATTTTAAAGAAATCGATCGACTGGAATCCTGGAAAATAAGCATCACGCACCGCCCCGTGCTGGAAGAGCTTTCTAAAGTCAAACAATTGAACATGACAGGTGAAACAGAGGAAATGTTCGAAAACTGGCGAATTGAATGGGACGCCATCATTACGGATCATATGCCCGAAGTCGAAGAGCTTTTATTCGATGCCGAGGAATTCGTCGATAAATACCGTTTCAGCCGATCAAAAGAGGTACAGCGCAAAATTACAGTCAAGCTGAATGAAATCGAGGAAATGATCAAAAAGATTTTATATGAACTGAATGAACTCGTAGGCAGTGAGGAAAAGAATCGATTGGAAATTGAGGATATCAAAGAATCCTACCGTCAATTGAAGAAATCCCTGCTTGCGCACAGGCATAATTATGGGAAAGCGGCTGATAAGCTGGAAAATTCCTTGGATGAAGTATTGCAAATCCTCCAGAAGTATGAAGAAGAGACCGTGAACGGCAATTATTTGAATGCGAGGGAGCTCGTTCTATCCATTAAGGAAAAATTGGCGGTTCTGTCAGTTAAAATGGAAATGCTCCCAAAATTATTGGTGGATAGCCAATCAGAGCTGCATTCCCAGCTTCAGGAATTGAAGGATGGTTATGAGGAGATGTCAGGACAAGGGTATCTGTTGAGCCATATCCAATTCGAGCAGGAAATATCACGGCTTGAGGAAGAACTGGAACTATATAAAGCACAATTGGACAATGCCGAAACGGAAGCAGTGGAAAAAGGCATTAAAGAAATGCGCGAAAGCATCGAGGTTCTTTATGACCTTTTGGAAAAAGAAGTACTTTCAAAACAGTATATCTTGAAAAATGATGAAGTTCTTAGAAAAACGTTAAGTGACCTTGAATATGAAAACGATAAACTTAAAGTTGAAACCATACATGTTCAACACACCTATCATTTGACGGAAAATGAGCTTGATGCACAACGGAAAATGGAAAAGCAGATTGCCCAGATTTCGAAACGCCATCAATTGCTTGTCTTGAAAATGGAGGATAATGTGATGGCAAGCTCCCTTATCAGCGAAGAGATGCAGGGTCTGGCGGAACAGTTGAAGGAATTACAGGAAAATCAGAAAGACTTTACCCTTAAATTACAGGCTTTACGAAAAGATGAAATGGATGCCAGGGATGCATTGGCCGAATTGAAGCGCAAAATGGTCGATACTGGACGTTTAATTGCAAAAAGCAATATCCCAGGTCTTCCAGAAGAGTATAAAGTGGTGCTTCAGGACGCCAAAGAAAGCATGGACGACGTTCAGGGGAAACTTGAAGAAAAGCCGCTTGACATGGCCGCTGTATATATTTACTTGGAAAAGGCGGTTCAACAGGTGAATAGGGTCCACGAAAAGGCAAATGAATTGATCGAACATATGTATTTGGCCGAAAAGGTGATCCAATTCGGAAATCGCTATCGCAGCAGTCACGATATGGTAGCCGAGAGCCTTAGGGAGGCCGAGGCCAAATTCCGAAGCTACGAATATCAAGCTGCATTGGAAACGGCAGCCACGGCCATAGAAAAGGTCGACCCAGGCAGTTTACGAAAAATCGGGGCGAACATAGAAGAAGTCCTTTCCTAAAAAACCCGCCATGGCGGGTTTTTTCTTTTACAGGACCCTGAAATAGACTAGGCAGGAAGGTAAATCGTTCTGCGGGACTGAAAAGAAGCAGGTCTCCTATCATTTCAGTGGACCAGTGTTTTACATTCTCTTTCAAATTCAATTATGTTAATATTAGAAGTTGCAACAGCAACATTTAAACTTATATTCAGTATAGTGACCATCATAGATACAAAAACATGGAAGGTGAACCCATGATTTATTTTGATAATAGTGCAACAACAAAACCATATCCCGAAGTAATCGAATCATTCATGAAGGTTACTTCGGACTATTTCGGGAACCCCTCTTCGCTTCATGGACTTGGGGTGCAATCCGAAAAACTGCTTTCCGCTGCAAGAAAGCAGGTCGCTGATTTACTAAAGGTGAAGAGTTCGGAAATATATTTCACTTCCGGGGGGACGGAAGGAAATAATCTTGCCATCAAAGGGGCCGCCCACTCTCAGGGGAATCGCGGCAAACACATAATCACGACAGCGATTGAACATCCTTCTGTAGAAGATGCATGCCAATCATTGACGAAAATGGGCTATGAGATCACGTATCTTCCCGTTAACGAATGTGGGCAAATTGATGTAACGGATCTTAAGGAAGCATTGAGGGAAGATACCATTTTGGTTTCCGTCATGCATGTTAATAATGAAGTTGGCTCGATACAGCCGATTGCTGAAATTGGCAAATTGTTAATACAATACCCAAACGTGCTCTTTCATGTCGATAATGTACAGGGAACAGGCAAAGTTTCGTTATCATTGCGCGAAGCCAATGTGGATTTATGTACAATTTCCGGCCATAAGGTTCACGGCTTGAAGGGGACGGGCATCCTTTATGTTCGTGAAGGCGTTCGGGTCGATCCGCTTTTCCATGGCGGCAATCAAGAAACGAAAATCAGGAGCGGCACCGAAAATGTTGCAGGAATCGTCGCCCTATCGAAGGCTTTGCGTATTAGTATGAACAATCAATTGCTGTATCTTGATAAGCTGCAGCAAATCAAAACATATTTATATAAAGGCTTGAAGGAAATGGACGGGGTAATGGTTAACAGTCCTGAAGAGGGTGCACCCCATATTGTGAATTTTTCCGTTCCGGGGCTTAAATCCGAGGTATTGCTGCATGCACTTGAATCGGAAGGAATATATGTTTCGACGACCAGTGCCTGTTCTTCGAAAAAAAGGACGGTAAGCAAAACGGTGGATGCGATGTTCCATAATTCAGCCCGTTCCGAAAGCGTCATCCGGATCAGTACTACCTATGGCAATGAAATGGAAGAAGCAAAGCAAGTTCTGGCGGCGATACAGAAAATAGTCGCTAATTTAGAAAAAATAATGAGGGTTGCAAAATGAAATTTGATCATATAATTATCCGTTATGGAGAAATCTCCACGAAAAAAAGAAACCGCAAAGGCTTTGTAGACAAAATGAAGGCACATATCCGCTGGAGTTTAAAAGATATAGAAGGTGTAATGCTCACTGCCAACCGGGAGCGGATGTACGTTCTCCTGAACGGTGCAGACCATAAGCCTGTCATTGAGCGGTTGAAAGGCATTTTTGGAATTCAGTCATTAAGCCCTGCAATAAAAATAGAGCGTGATCTGGAAGTGATGAAAACGGCAGCATTGTATTATCTTAATCATACTCTTGAAGACGTCAACACGTTCAAAATCACGACAAAACGCGCGGATAAGGATTTTCCATATAATACCGATGAAATTAACAGGGCAATCGGCGGGCATTTACTTCGAAATACAGAAGATTTAAAAGTGGATGTAAAGAACCCTGATTTGAACCTGCTAGTGGAAGTGAGACGCGAAGCCGTGTATTTGACAGGTGAAATCATCCAGGGGGCAGGCGGTCTCCCATTCGGTTCAAGCGGGAAGGCGATGCTGATGCTTTCAGGCGGGATTGATAGCCCTGTTGCGGGATTCCTTTCGATGAAACGGGGATTGGACGTGGAAGCGATCCATTTCTACAGCCCGCCGTTCACAAGCGAACGTTCACGCCAAAAGGTCATTGATTTGGCAGGCAAGCTTGCAGAAATAAATGGAAGCATGAAAGTGCATATCGTTCCATTTACGGAAATCCAATTATTGATTCAAAAACAAATCCCGGAAAACTACTCAATGACTACAACCCGGCGTTTAATGATGCGGGTCGCCGATCGAATCCGTGAAAAGGAAGAAGCCATGGCACTGATTACCGGTGAAAGCCTTGGACAGGTTGCGAGCCAGACGATGAGCAGCATGTTTGCCATCAATGAGGTGACGAATACACCGATCCTGCGACCGCTGATTACCATGGATAAGACAGAAATCATCAAAATTGCGAGAGAGCTCGATACTTTTGAAATATCCAATCTGCCGTACGAGGATTGCTGTACGGTCTTTACGCCGGCAAGCCCAAAAACGAAACCGAAACGTGAAAAAGTCAATTACTATGAAAGCTTCGTCGACTTTGAATCCTTGATTGAAAAAGCGGTCTCCGAAACAGAAATATTAACGGTTAAACCTGGTCAGACTTTCGATAAGGAAGAAGCGATGGAAGACCTCTTTTAATATCCTGTAATTACCAATAAAATTGTGCGAATGAAGCCATGTGTTTTAACACACTCTATAATCACAAGGAGGTGAAAAACACATGGCAAACAACAACAGCTCAAACGAATTATTGGTACCTGGAGTGGAACAAGCTCTAGAGCAAATGAAATATGAAATCGCTACAGAATTCGGCGTACAACTTGGTGCCGACACAACATCTCGCGCTAACGGTTCAGTTGGTGGAGAAATCACAAAACGCCTTGTTCAAATGGCTGAACAACAATTAGGCGGAGGATTCAACAGATAATTTAATAAATATGGCTACAGAGAGCGGGTTCTAACACCCGCTCTCTTTATTTTTGTTGGTCTTGGCGGCCAAATAAAGTGCGGACCATTATTTTAAACAATAGTTAGTAATACTTCATGATTTTTTACTGTTTTATATAAAATGAAATCAGCTAGAACGGTTTTTTTAGTGAAAACTGGATGTTCATCGAATTTGACTACAGTCTACAGAGGGCGGGTTCTAACACCCGCTCTATTTATTTAATTGTAAAAATAAATAGAAATATTAGAGAAGTATCTTGTATAATGAGTAGGTACTAAGAGTTCATAATTGGAGGGGAAGAATATGAAGCGTGAAGACTTATTGGCTCCGGAACATTACAACTTAGTTAGTGAAATGGAACGTTTTGCAAAAGATCCAGAAAAAGTTGCCGTCCTCTGGGAGAACGAAAACGGGGATAAAAAACAACTTACATATGAGAACTTATTAAAAAGTGCAAATAAAATCGGAAATGCCTTCAAGAAAAAAGGACTGGGTAAAGGTGATACGGTCCTTATCATAATTCCTCGTTTGGTGGAAGCTTATCAAGTGTATTTAGCCGCATTGAAAATTGGCATGATTGTCATACCTTGTTCCGAAATGCTTCGTGCGAAGGACTTGCAGTATCGAGTCAGCCATGGTGATGTCAAAGGAATCATCAGTTACCATGAATATACTCATGAATTGAATGAAATAGAAGGGGCGGAAAGCCTCCTCAAATTTTCAATCGGAAAACGAATCGAAAATTGGCTGGATTTGAATGAGCTTGCCGATGAGGAATCAGATCAGCTGCCCATGGCCGACACGAAGAGTGAGGATATGGCGTTCTTATCGTATACTTCCGGAACGACAGGAAATCCAAAAGGGGTCGTCCATACACATGGATGGGCTTATGCCCATTTGAAAACGTCTGCAGCAAACTGGCTTGGCATCAGCGAAACGGATGTGGTTTGGGCAACGGCAGGCCCAGGGTGGCAAAAGTGGATCTGGAGTCCTTTCCTGGCGGTTCTAGGAACGGGAGCGGCTGGTCTTGCCTATCATGGGAAGTTCGAGGCGAAGAAATATCTTCAGCTGCTTCAGGACTACAAAGTGAATGCATTATGCTGCACACCGACCGAGTATCGATTGATGGCAAAGGCGGATAACCTTGATGATTATGATTTATCCCATCTTCATAGTGCTGTATCAGCGGGAGAGCCTTTAAATCAAAAAGTGTTCGAGGTCTTTAAAAACCATTTCCATATTGAAGTGCGTGATGGTTATGGACAGACCGAAAATACCCTGTTGGTAGGGGTAACGAAAGGCATGGATATTAAATTGGGCTCCATGGGGAAACCGACTCCGGGCAACCATGTAGAAATCATTGATGATTCAGGCAAACCTTGTTCTCCTGGCGTAGTGGGGGATATTGCCGTACATGTAGATACACCTGCTCTATTTAAAGAATATTTTAAAGATCCGGAGCGGACATCACAGCAGTTCCGCGGGGACTATTATATTACCGGCGACCAAGCGAAAAAGGATGAAGATGGTTATTTCTGGTTTGAGGGTCGTTCTGATGATATCATCATCAGCTCGGGATATACGATTGGACCGTTTGAAGTGGAAGATGCACTCGTGAAGCATCCATTTGTTAAAGAGTGTGCCGTTATAGCAAGCCCTGATGAAATAAGGGGAAATGTGGTCAAGGCATATGTAGTCTTGATGGAGGATATCGATCCGAACAGCCAAGGCTTGATACAGACGCTCCAAACGCACGTGAAGGAATTGACTGCCCCATATAAATATCCAAGGAAAATCGAATTTTTAGAAGAGCTGCCCAAAACGACATCAGGTAAAATCAAACGGGTTGATTTACGGAAAAGGGAAGAAGCACTCCTTAACAATTAATTGAAAGCATTACCGTCAGCCCCAACGGCTGGCGTTTTTTTATTACAGGTACTTGGATAAAAGCATAAATATGGGAATCCATGATATGAGATGGTACACTTACTGCATATCTGCACAGGAACAATCATTTAATAAGGAGTGTAAAGCCGGAATGGGAACGTTATGGTTCAATGGGTCGATTTATACGATGATTAAAGAAAACGATCGAGTGGAGGCTGTCTTCACTGAAAAGGGGGTAATTGTTGATACCGGCAGCCAGGACTATTTGAAAAATGAATATGCCGGCAATATTTCCAGGGAAATCGACTTAAATGGACAAACGATGCTGCCGGGGTTAGTGGATAGTCACCTTCATTTGGTCGGGCATGGTGAAAGGCTGCTTCGTTTAGACCTCTCTTTGATGGATAGCAGGGAGGCCATCTTGAAATCCTTGAAGGAAAAGTGCTCAAAAACCCCGGCTGGAAAGTGGATTGTTGCCGAAGGATGGAATGAAAATGAATGGCCGAGTCCTGAATTGATATTACGGGATGAGCTTGACGGGATATCGACAGAACATCCCATCGTATTGAAAAGGATTTGCCGTCATGCCTTGGTGGTCAATTCCCGCGCCCTATTGGAAGCGGATATTAAAGAAGATATAAAAGAACCTTCAGGCGGGGTGATCTGCCGTTATCCTGACGGGCGTTTAAATGGTTTATTTAAAGAAAGTCAAGCGCAGAACTTTATTTTAGACAGCCTTCCCGGGATTGATCAAGAGTATATCGAAAACGCGCTCACAGAGGCCATAGGAGACGCATATAAGCTTGGTTTGACTGGGGGGCATACCGAGGACCTTTATTATTACAATGGCTTCATGCCGACATATCAGGCGTTTAAATCGGTTATCGAGGACCGGGAAATGGCCTTTCGCGCCAATTTGCTCGTCCATCACGAAGCGTTTGAAGAAATGCTGGCAGCAGGCGGCGGCTATCAGAAAGGTACGCGATATATCAAATTTGACAGCATGAAGATATTTACCGACGGCTCCTTGGGCGGACGCACAGCTCTGTTGAGCGAGCCTTATGTAGATCAAAAGGATACGAATGGAGTCGCGATATTCACTGAAAACGAGCTTCAGGAATGGGTGAAAAAAGCAAGGGATGCCGGAATGCCGATTGCTGTACATGCGATTGGCGATCTCGCTTTTGAATACGTCCTGAATGCAGTAGAAGCCCTCCCGCCAATAAAGGGGCAGAGGGACCGGCTCATCCATGCGCAGATTGTCCGGCCGGAGCTGTTGGAGCGGGCGGCAAAGCTGCCGGTAATCTTTGATATCCAGCCGGGTTTCGTCCCGTCCGATTTTCCGTGGGTGGAAGAAAAGGTTCCAGCCGATCTACTGGAATCCTCCTATGCCTGGAAAACCTATTTGAAGTTGGGCATCATTTGTGCGGGAGGGTCGGATGCACCCATTGAACCATTAAATCCAATTTTGGGCATTCATGCAGCTGTCACAAGGAAGAAAATCAACAGTGAGGACCCGACCGTATATGGTATGGGCGAAAGGCTTTCCGTATACGAGGCTTTCTCACTGTATACAAAAGGGAGTGCTGCAGCAATCGGCCAGGAAAAGCGCCGCGGTGTGATCAATGAAGGGTACGATGCCGATTTTACCGTATTTAATCTGGATGTTTTTGCTGTCGCGCCGGATGATCTCCTACAAGCAGAGGCGGTCATGACGGTCATCGATGACAAAATCATGTATGATAAAAAATAACAGTTGCAAAAAAAGAAATGGAAATACAAAATTATTAGATGGAATTAGATAAAGGAATGTAAATGGAAAGAAGGCTTGTTATGAAAGTGGATGAACAAAAAGAAGGGGCAATCTATGCAGCCCTTTCTTACATGATGTGGGGAGTCGTGCCGATTTACTGGAAGTTCCTTCAGGGAGTCGGTGCAACAGAAATTTTAGCTCAGAGGGTATTATGGTCTTTCGTGTTCATGCTGGTTTTATTGATGTTCATGAAAAAATGGCAAGCGTTTCTTGATTATGTCAAAAACATAATGGGAAATCCCAAACTCTTTATGGCATTACTAACGGCGTCACTGCTTGTTACAGCTAATTGGGGAGTGTTCATCTGGGCCGTTAACTCAGGACGGATCCTTGACACGAGCCTTGGATATTATATCAATCCGCTAGTCAGTGTACTATTGGGAGTGATAGTCTTAAAAGAAAAACTGAGCCGGGCCCAAATCATTTCATTCCTGCTTGCAGGAATCGGAGTCTTGATCCTTGGCATTCATTTCGGCACCATCCCGTGGATCTCTCTTGTTTTGGCCATGACGTTCGGATTATACGGTCTGGCAAAAAAAATGATCAAGGCCGAATCGGCGATCGGGCTGACGCTCGAAACGATGATGGTAACGCCTCTTGCCCTGGGTTACTTGATATACTTGATGAACCAATCGGAAATGCAATTCTTTACAGAGGGAAGCACAAGCTTGCTGTTGGTGGGCGGCGGGATTGTCACGGCATTGCCTCTTTTATATTTTGCGAAAGGGGCGGAGAAGATCCCGTTATCGATGCTTGGCATTTTTCAGTATATCGCTCCGACCTTATCTTTATTGATCGGGGTATTCGTCTATCATGAAAGTTTTACCAAAGCACATCTTTTAGCCTTTTTGTTCATATGGTCAGCCTTGGCTGTTTATACATTATCCATAACGAAATGGGGTCAGGCAAGTGCCCGCAGGTTCAAAGGCAAAGGGAATATTGGTGCGTGAATAACAAAAAATGCTGGGAGATTTCTCTCCAAGCATTTTTTTATGCCGGTATAGGGGAAAATGCCCGGGTCATGAAAGGTAAAAACTCGAACCTATTTCTGATACAATACAATTGGAAAGGCTGACAGGACTGTAATCGGACTTTGCACGGGGGATATTTTGTTGGAATTGACTATAGAAGGAACTATCCAGGAAAATGATATGATTTGTCAGGAATGCTGATATGGTGGCGAATGGCTTTCTATTGCTATTTAATTCATCGATGATTCCCTGTGAACTGGTAATCCCGATCCCGTGGCCATATAAGAGGTCTTTTCCTAATAATATGGCATTTTCACCTTGCCATTCAGGAGTTGCCTCGTCGTGATCAGGGTTTTTGAAGTAAACGCAATCACCTGGTAAATAATCCCTTCCTTTATGAACAATGAGTTCCATATTTTGTGGAGGGTGCCAGTCATATAAAACTAGGTTTGAAAAAAGGTCGTCGAAATTCCTAGGGCCGATCAAATCCAAAATGGCCTTTAAAAAAGTGACGACTATTGCAGTCCCGCATTCAAAAGCATAAAGCCCTCCATTTATGAAAATGTCAACGAGTGCAGCATGAGGGAGAACCCCTGGCTGAAGGGTAAAGGTGCCATCCTTTGAAAGGCGCCAATATTGTTTATTGGATGCCGATTCCTCAAGTGTGGAAAATTCTGCATTACTTTTATCCAACGCAATAGCTGCCGCAATGACCCGGTTCCTCAGTTGTATCTCGAAATTAAACATTCTAAAGTTCGGATATTCAAAAACGTTGGAATCCTCCGCCAGCAATTGGACCATTTCAAGTGATTTAGCAGATGCTATTCCTGGTTGGATTTGACTGACATCTAACCGTTTGTGATTAATCTTTATCATGATCATATCCACCTTTTACTTATGAAATGAACGGTTTATAAAACCGGTAAACAAAAATGTTTACATATAATGCTCATTATATGAATGCAAGCTTTGAATTGACTATTTGGAACGTGACAGCCGAGAATGATTGGAATGAAAAGAGGCAGAATTTTTTTACTTTCATTCCAAAAGATGTTTTGCTAGAAATCCTAGAGTGCAGGAATACCTCTCCGATTAGCGAGAAGAAGCAAAATAGTATTCCTTTTTCCCCATGAATTGATATAATGAGAGAGAAAAGTTCATATGTGCGAGAAATGTAGGGGGGCCAGTACTGCTGGCTGAGATTGCATCCTTTAGATGCTGACTCTTTGAACCTGATCTGGATGATGCCAGCGGAGGGAACATATTATTACTGACTTTCTGTTTTGTATGTTAACGTCCGAATCCATCTTCGGGCGTTTTTTGCTTTTTCATCCAGTATTTGAATAAACCCTGGAGCCCCATTATGGTTCCGGCATATGGATCTTATATGATGTGTAGGAGGATAATGACTTGAATAAATTCTTGCCACTGTTAACTTCGTTGTTCCTTTTGGCTGGATGCGGTGCAGGCGGAACTAATGAAAAAGAAGAAGCATCTAAAAATGAAGGAAAAGAAAAATTAAAAAAAGTATCGGTCGTGCTCGATTGGACACCGAATACAAATCATACAGGATTGTATGTAGCCAAGGAAAAAGGTTATTTTAAAGAACAAGGTCTTGATGTGGAAATCATCATGCCAGGTGAAGCCGGAGCTGATAAGCTTGTCGCTTCAGGTAAATCGGAATTTGGCGTGAGTTACCAGGAGGGCATAACGCAGGCCCGCGTGCAGGGCGTGCCGATTGTTTCGGTAGCTGCCGTCATTCAGCATAATACCTCGGGATTCGCTTCACCTGAGGCAAAGAACATTAAAACTCCTAAGGATTTTGAAGGGAAAACGTATGGTGGCTGGGGGTCTCCGGTTGAAAAAGCCATCATTGATTCACTCATGAAAAAAGAAAATGCCGATGTAAATAAAGTGGATATAGTCAATACAGGAGACACGGATTTTTTCACTTCTGTTAAAAGGGATATAGATTTTGCCTGGATTTATTATGGATGGACAGGCGTTGAGGCTGAATTGCGTAATGAAAAGCTTAATATGGTTTACTTAACCGAATACTCTGATAAGCTTGATTACTATACGCCTGTATTGACTACGAATGAAAAGATGATTAAAGAAGATCCGGAGACTGTTAAAGCATTCGTACATGCAGCTTCGAAAGGATACCAGTTTGCAATCAAGAATCCAGACGATGCAGCGGACATGTTAATCAAATCTGCACCGGATCTTGATGCAAAACTAGTAAAGAAAAGCCAGGAGTGGCTTGCAGACAAGTATCAGGATGATGCTCCGCGATGGGGTGAGCAAAAGCTTGCAATTTGGAAGAAATACAGTGATTGGATGACTGAAAATAAGCTTCTTGAAGGTGATTTCGATCCTGAAAAGGCATTTACCAATGAATTTTTACCAAAATAGGAGGAAATACAATGGCCAACTCATTAATTAGCATACAGATCATTCCTAAAGGGGAAAATGTCATCCCCATGGTTGATGAAGCAATCAAGATCATTGAAGAATCAGGTGTCAAGTATGAGGTTCACCCGCTTGAAACGACAATGGAGGGTGAGCTTTCCGAACTTTTTGCCGTGATAGAAAAAATGAATGTAAGAATGATTGAAATAGGTTCGCCGAATGTCATTTCCCAAGTAAAAATATTATATCAGCCAAGCGGGATTACGATGGATACGTTAACGGAGAAATATCGGGCATGAACGGAAGGGGAATTTGGAAGAAGGGGGCTCCCTTCTTTCTTTTATTATTGTTGCTGATAGTATGGGAGTCAGTGACAGTTTTATTGAAAGTCGAAGAATGGCTGTTTCCCGCTCCATCGGCCATTTTCATTGAAGGAATTGAGTCGGCCCGCACTCTTTACGGACACCTTATATCCACAACCGAGCTTGCGTTGACGGGTTTTTTTATTGGAAGCTGCATCGGCTTATTGATCGCGGCAATCTTACACCTATTTCCAGGTGTGAAGGATGCGGTTTATCCTCTGCTCATACTATCACAAAATATACCCATCATCGTTTTGGCGCCGCTCTTGGTGATCTGGTTTGGCTTTGGCATGCTGCCTAAGTTAATAGTGATATCACTTGTATGCTTTTTTCCGGTTGCGGTTGCATCATTGGACGGTTTTCGCCAGACACCATACGAACTTAAGCATTACTTCAAGATGATGGGAGCGGGAAAAAACCAGTTATTTTGGAAGCTGGAACTTCCTCACTCGATCCCGTTCATTTTCTCCGGCCTGAAAATTTCGGCCACATATAGTGTAATGGGGGCGGTTATTTCGGAATGGCTTGGGGCAAAATCGGGGATTGGTGTTTATATGACTCTCGCTTCCTCAGCGTTCAGGACAGATCGAGTGTTTGTTGCCATTTTCATCATCATGGGCATGAGCCTGATCTTTTTTGGAATCATCACTTTCCTGGAGAAATACGTAGTTTCTTGGAAGAGAAAGGAGGGGAAAAGGGATGAATCTGGAAATTAAAGACGTCTCCTATTCTTTCGATGGTAAACAGAATATATTGGAGAATATGAATTTCCATGTGGATGATGGGGAATTTGTCACGATCCTTGGGCCATCAGGCAGCGGTAAAAGTACATTGTTCCACTTGATTGGCGGCATTTTAAAGCCGGATCAGGGAATCATCTCACTGGGTGGCAAAAAGATAAATGGCTTAAAGGGCCATATCAGCTATATGCCTCAGCAGCCTTCCCTTTTACCTTGGAGGACGGTAGTGGAAAATGTTTTGCTTGGAAGTGAACTCGCTGGGATCAGAGATAAAGAAAAGGCAAAATCCCTTTTGATGAAAGCCGGATTGGAAGAGTACGAAAAAGCATATCCGCATGAATTATCTGGAGGCATGAAGCAAAGGGCCGCATTCATCCGGAGTATCTTAAGTCCACAGGACTTGATGTGCTTGGACGAACCCTTTTCTGCCTTGGATGAACTGACAAGATTGCAAATGCAAAAATGGCTATTGTCGGTTTGGGAAGAAAATCGGAGGTCGGTGCTATTTGTTACACATAGCATAGATGAAGCGGTTTTCCTTTCAGATCGAATCTATGTGTTATCAGCAAAACCGGCTGCTGTCATCAAAGAAGTGGAAATTCCATTTCCAAGGCCAAGAAGTGAAGAACAGCTTCTTAGTGATGAGTTTTTTCATTTGAAGAGAGACTTATATGCAGCACTGAAGCCAACTATTTATACTTAAGGGAGGCGATTGAACTTGAGGATCATCGACAGTCATATCCATTTAGACCGGTATGACGTTGTTAAGCGGAAGCAGATTCTGACTGACATGGAAAAGGTTCATATGGAATCCTTGCTGACTGTTTCCATGAATTTGGCTTCTTCGATTAACAATTATCAGCTCTCACTGAAGGATTCACGAATAAAGCCTGCCTTTGGTTTTCATCCAGAGCAGCCGCTCCCAGGTGATGAAGAGGTGAACGAACTTTTGAACTGGATGCGGGAACATCATCAAGATATGGTTGCCATAGGTGAGGTTGGGCTGCCCTATTATTTAAGGCAGGAAAATCCCGATATTGATAAGTCAGCTTATATAGCGATACTGGAGAGGTTCCTGACCTTAGCCAAAGAGGTTGAAAAGCCGGTTATCCTTCATGCCGTACATGACGATGCACCCATCGTTTGCGACCTTTTGGAAAAGCATCAAATCACAAAGGCACACTTTCATTGGTTTAAAGGCGATATCCGGACAGTCGAAAGAATGGCCGAAAAGGGCTATCGCATTTCGATTACACCTGATGTTTGTTATGAGAGGGAAATACAGGAATTGGTTTCGGAATACCCACTTAAGCTGATGATGATTGAAACGGATGGACCATGGCCGTTTGAAGGGGTTTTTAATGGGAAATGGACCCATCCCGGCATGATGCATGACAGTGTGCGTCAGATTGCTTCGATTAAAGGATTGCCGATTGAGGATGTCTATGAAATCCTTTATCAAAATACGAAAGATTTTTATCATATTTAAAGGTACCGGTTACCATACCCGGTACCTTTTTTAGTTCATAGAAAGGTCCTTTTAACCTTTTCCCAAAAGGAATTGTCTTTTAATTTAACGGTCTTGATGACTTTACCGCTTAACCGGACCTTTACTTTTTCGACATGATTGATGCTTAGTGCTTCATTGTCCATTCCGATGATCGGATAGCTTGGTCCGTTTTCTTCAAGGTGGACGGTCAACGTCTTATCACCGCTTAAAATAAATGAGGAACCTAGGGTCCGATAGGTATTATTATTGACGGAAGCAAGCTCGCTCACTTGAAAGCAAGGGAGGAGGGGATCGACAACGGATCCATTGACCGATTTATTATAGGCGGTGCTTCCAGTCGGAGTCGCAATGATGATTCCGTCCCCGCGAAAAGTTTCAAAATGGAGTTGATCGATGAAGATATCCATGATGAACGTTTTGGTGATGGAAGACCGGATACTGAGTTCATTAAGGGCATAAAAGGAGGGTTGATCGTCCAACTGGATAGCGATGGTTGGGTATTTACGGACCTCGATTTGCTCTTTTGTCATGGCATCGATCATTTTATCACTGTCTTCCAAGTGGAAATCGCAATACATATTCAAGTTACCTGTGGTGGAAATGCCCGCATATAAACAGTCATCCCTGAAACCGGTTTTCCGGGCTGCCTGCAGGAATGTGCCGTCATCACCGATGCTTACGATGATGTTTGCTTTCGTGAAATCCTGGATGACTTCATACGAATGTTGCTTCGCCAAGTCTGACAAGTATTTTACCTTGCTAATCATCTCTGCATTCGGTGCATGGAAAAAATAAATATTCCTTCGAGTGTTCATCATGTTCCCCCCTAGTATGTATGGTGATGAAAGGGCTTTCTTTTCTTTCGAGAAGGGAAAGCCGTCAGTACAAAATGCAGCTTCACATTTCGTACACTTTTATATGACATAGTTTATCATGGAATGAAGCACTTTTGTCATTCGTTTGGGGAAGCAATATCGAAGAAAGAATGATTAACTGGATAGCGACACAGATCCTTTTAGGAAGTGAAAAGCGAATGATGGTATAATTAATTCTCAATAAGCATCGCTGTTTGTGGTATAAACCCCATGCAGGGGAAAATGGCCTATTTGGAAACGGTGAAGAAGTAGAGAAATTAATGCCTGGAATAGAACGGATACAGGGGTGAAGGAATCAATGTAAGCGGGCCGCTTCCTGCAGATGCATTGTTCTTCAAGGCTGGCCGTGGAGATTTTGATATTGTCATTGCCTGTTATCATGATCAGGGACATGCCCCATTCAAGGTCATGGGAATTGAGGCTGGAGTCAATATTACCGTAGGGCTTAAGGACGGCATTGTCCGAACTTCCGTAGATCATGGCACAGCATTTGATATTTCGAAGAATATCGCTGATGAAAAAAGCATGCTTGCGGCCATTCAGTCAGCACTTGAATTAGCTCCAAAGCAATAAATATAGAAGCTCCCGGGATGAAGCCTGGCAGCTTTTTAGTTTGGCTGATTTTCCGTTAATGGCATTTACTGCTCCGGCTGAAACTTGAGGGAGATTTTTATTTGCATGTATATCATCATCCCTCTTTTGTATAAATAGAGAAGAAAGGTATATGCAGATTGTGCAAAATGCATCAATCCATTTCCAATTAGAGGATTATTTGCTACAATTTTATATGTCTTGGTTTATCATGGAATGAAACATTTTCGTCATTAGTTCGTATGGTAAGAAGGATACATATATTTAAGGGGGAAAACAGATGAATGGAAAGCGTTGGGCGGCACTTGGAATCGCAGCCGTTTTATTTTTTGTCTCAATTGCTGTTGGGGCGGCTACGACTCTATTTACAGCGGATACGGAAAATATCATTGATGAATTATTTGCTTCCGAAAGTGAATTTTACGAGGAAGTCATAGAAGGTGATGATTACTCAAATGTTATTGCCGTATTTGATGTAGAGGGTACGATTCAAGATACAGGAGAAGCCTCATTACTTAGTTCAGCAACATATAATCATCGTGCCTTCATGGATAAGCTGAAGATGGCAGAGGAAAATGATGATATCAAAGGAATCATCCTTCGGGTGAATTCTCCAGGCGGCGGTGTCGTCGAAAGTGCAGAGATCTATGACAAGATCCTAGATATCAAGAAAGTGAAAAAACCTGTTTATGTTTCCATGGGATCAATGGCGGCTTCAGGCGGATATTATATTTCTGCACCAGCCGATAAGATTTATGCTAGCCCGGAAACGATGACGGGTTCACTAGGCGTCATCATGCATGGGTATAATTACGAGAAGCTGGCCAAGAAGTATGGTGTCGAGTTCGAAACCATCAAAAGCGGACCACACAAAGATATTATGAGTCCAACCCGGGAAATGACTGGGGAAGAACGAGAAATACTGCAGAATATGATTAATAATTCTTATGATCAATTTGTAAAAGTCATTGCAGACGGCCGCGGAATGACAGAGAAGGAAGTAAGGGAAATTGCCGATGGACGCATTTATGATGGGCGTCAGGCTAAAGAAAACCATCTAATCGATGATTTCGGTCATTTGGATGATGTAATTGCCGCAATGAAAACGGATATCGGTAAAAAGGATGCTCAAGTTATCCGTTATACAGATGAGGCAGGTTTCGGTTCATTATTCAGTATGGGTGCGCAAAAAATGTTGGGAAATGATGTGGAAACGGCAGTCTTGACAAAAATCCTTTCCTCTTCAAATTCTCCACGCTTAATGTATTTGTATGCGGAATAGGGGGGCTGAAGGATGACGGAACGAAATGAAAACAATGAACAAATCGCTTCATCCAATCTAATGGCAGATCAAGAGGTTCCCGTTCAGCAGGAATTTACACCAGCCAGTAAGACCGTGGATGATGACGGAGTCAAGAAAGTGCATTTTGCTGGTTTTTGGATGAGGTTTTGGGCCTATTTAGCAGATTTATTGGTTATCGGAAGTTTGAACCGGATTTTGATTCATCCGATCTTCAAGTTTTATGAAGGGACAGATGATCTCTGGTTTTCCGCAGAGGGCTTCTTAACGGGGGTCGTATTCTTCTTATATTTTGTTTTAATGACCAAATTCTTGAACCAAACCCTTGGCAAGATGATTTTTGGACTGAAAGTCGTTGCATTGAAGGAAGAGAAAAAGACCATTTCATGGGGGACGGTATTGTTCAGGGAGCTAATTGGCCGCTATATTTCAAAAGTCACTTGGATTGGCTATCTCTTGGCAGGCCTTTTACCGAAGAAGCAGGCTTTGCATGATGTCTTTGCAGACACGGGCGTTGTGTTGATCAGAAGATGATTCTTCCATTCGTAAATCTGTAAGAGCGGTATTTTCGCTTTTGCAGGTTTATTTTTTTTGCATATGCCGATAATGATAGGCTGAAGGGGTGTGGGTGCATGAAGTGGCTATTGTTGATTATGGGTATCCTCATTTTGGTGCTGCTGATTGTTGTTTTCACTAAAGTAAGAGTGTACATCGACTACAAACGTATCCAAACGAATGACCAAATACATATTAAATTATCAGCTTGGTATGGGCTTTTTCACTATACATTCAAGGTTCCGGTCATCAAAATGGAAGATGACTCTGCATCTATAGTAGTAAAGGAAGAGCAAGAAATGAACGGAAAAACCAAAAAGGAAGAAAAGAAAAAAATCACAGCCGAAGATTTGCGTGACGGATTCGCAGACAGTCTGGAAATGCTTCAGCATATAATCGGATTTCATGGGATCGTCCGTCAATTCACAGGGAAAGTCCAAGTCAAAGAATTCACCTGGCATAGTATGGTCGGTACTAAAAACGCTGCACACACCGGCGTTTTAACTGGAGCATGCTGGGCACTAAAAGGTTCGATCATCGGGTTGCTGACAACCTATTTCAACTTCCGGATCATGCCCTCCTATTCCATTACACCCGACTTTCAGAGATGGCAGGCAAACACGAAGATTTCCTGCATATTACAATTTAGAATCGGGCAGGCTATGGTGACTGGAATAAAACTGCTTCGTTATTGGAAAGGCGGAAAGCCGCATTTCAAATCCAGGAAATTAGCGAAGCTAGCAGGTGATTCCAATAAACAATCGTTCTAGAGTGGAGGAATTTAAATGTCAGATCATCCGATCCAAGGTTTAATGAAAGAAGCTATGGAAAATCTGAAAGAAATGGTTGATGTGAATACGATCATCGGGGATCCGGTGGAGACTCCGGATGGAAGTGTCATTTTAACCGTATCCAAAGTGGGATTTGGTTTTGCAGCCGGTGGCAGCGAATTTATGATGGATGGGAACCATCAAGGACAGCAAGGTGATTCCAAGCAGCCTTTTGGCGGCGGTAGCGGCGGTGGGGTTTCCATAACACCGATTGCCTTTTTGATTGTCGGTTCCCATGGGGTGAAAATGATTCATCTTGATGAAGGGACGCATCTTCTCGAAAAAATGATGGATTTAGCTCCTCAAGTCGTCGATAAAATTCAGTCGATGCTATCCAAGAAAGACAGTAATCAAAAGCAAGGCAGTAATCAAGGCGGCAGTCAACCAGCTGTAAAGAGGTACCAAGAACCTAAACAGGATATAGATTTCTAACTGTGACTCGGCACCCGCCGAGTTTTCTTTTTGCTGCAGTCTGCCATTACACCATAAAAGGCTTGGATATCGGACATGTGCAAGCAAGACTCACATTTCCCAATTCAATTTATTGCAAAATTCCGGTAAAACAAATATGATTATGCTTGTACATATAGCAGAAAAAGGAGGAATTATTAATGGCTTCAGTTACATTTAAAAACAACCCGATCACTTTAGTGGGACAAGAACTAAAAGTTGGGGACAAAGCACCTGATTTTACAGTATTGGCAAATGACTTATCACCGGTTACATTAAGCGACTCCAAAGGTTCTGTCCGCATTATCAGTGTGGTTCCATCCGTGGATACAGGTGTATGTGATGCACAGACACGCAAATTCAATGAAGAAGCGGCAAAATTGGATAATGTGAAAGTACTGACGATCAGTAACGATCTTCCTTTCGCCCAAAAACGCTGGTGTGCGGCAAGCGGCTTGGACAATGTTCAAGTTCTTTCCGATCACCGTGACCTTTCGTTCGGTGAAGCATATGGTGTCGTCATGCAGGAACTTCGTCTATTGGCCCGCTCTGTATTCGTAGTGAACAGCTCTGATGAAATCACGTATGTAGAATATGTGAGTGAAGGTACGAACCATCCAAATTACGAAGGTGCAATCGAAGCGGCTAAAGCGGCAAAATAAGATGCAATCCTAAGAAACCGGGCGCTAAGTGCCCGGTTTTTTGATTTAGCTTATTTAATGGATGTTATTTTATATGCTTAGTTTAGTTATGGCTCCAAACTCGGATCATTCAGTGGTAAAACAATTTTGCCAGACCACTCTTGACCATTAGGTGTACCCACTTTTATGTCAATTTCATTAGGCCACGACGGCATTTGTCTTTGATGAGTTCCTGGAAACCCCGCTTGTTGCCCTGCTCGGTATCCATCCCTATACCCTTGTCGATACCCTTGTCGATATCCTTGTCTAAACGCTTCTTGAAACCCTTGTTGTCCCTGTTGTTGCCTGTTAATTTCATCTTCTGACTGTGTATCATGTTGCTGATTTATCGGATTAACCTGCCCATGATAGTATTGATATTGATTATCCATAATAATCACCACCTCATGTATGGTATTCTGTTTGGGCATTCAGTGAGCTTTTCCAAAATAAAAAATACAGGGCAACAACCCTGTATTTCATTTACTTTTTAATTACTCGTGGTTGAAATTTTGAAAAAGGAGTGCGCGCAGTACGTTAAACAAACGAAGAATGATAAGCAGGACGTACGGCTTGTATCTCTTACTTCTTACCTTTAAAATAGGGACAGAAGCAAACAGGAGGAATTAATAAGTGAAGTCTACCCCAGTTGAACAATTATTTAATGAATTTGATGAAACAGCCCAAATACTGCAAAGCGAACTATCATGTACGTATCTGGATGCCCTGGGTGAAACGGGCGAGAATTTCTTCCAAGGGAAAGTCCTTCAGGAGGAAATCAGTGAAGTATCGAAGAAAAGGTTAGTGAAGCATTATGCAGATTTTTCACCGGAGAAATATGAGAAGGAAGCAATCCGTAAAGCATATCAGCTTGCTATTTTAAAAGGCATGCAGCAGAGCGTTCAGCCGAATCATCATATGACTCCTGATGCAGTCGGCATGTTCGTCAGCTATTTAGTCGGTAAATTCACCAAGGATCAAAAAGAGATAGTCATGCTCGATCCTGCCATTGGAACGGGGAATTTACTATTTGCGATCTTGAATCAACTTACTGATAAAAACATCGCTTCATATGGTGTCGAAATTGATGAAACCTTGATCAGGCTTGCATATGCAGGTGCCAACCTGCAAGAACACCCGCTGGAATTTTTCAACCAGGACAGCTTGGAGCCGCTTTTCATCGATCCTTCAGATGTTGTGGTCAGTGATTTGCCGATAGGATATTACCCGAATGATGTGCGCGCAGCTGAGTATGAATTGAAGGCCGATAAGGGACATTCGTATGCACATCATTTGTTTATCGAACAAGGTGTTAAACACGCGAAGGATGGCGGACACCTATTCTTCATTGTCCCGAATAACCTGTTCGTCTCGGAGGAAGCTCCGAAACTCAATGATTTCCTGAAGAAACATACACATATCCAAGGGATGGTGCAGCTGCCGCTTTCCATGTTTAAGAGTGAAGCGGCTGCGAAAAGCATCCTGATCCTCCAAAAGAAAAAAGAGGGTATCGAAGCACCGAAGAAGGCATTGCTCGTACAACTTCCGAAGTTGTCGGACTTCGAAGCGACCAGGTCTGTCATGCAACAGATGGACGATTGGTTTAAAGAAGAAAAATAGTCATTGAAAGCTGATGCCGCAGGCATTGGCTTTCTTTTTTTCTTGAAAGAGTGATTATTTGCAATCTTTCATTATTATTTGGTTGGATTCGCTTGCCATGATAAGATTGTACAATACACTGCACGTTTCGTTGCGATGAATATTGAAAGAACTAGCTTAGAGTAAAGGAGCAGGATGGATGTCAAAAATCATGGCTATTAATGCGGGCAGCTCATCATTGAAGTTTCAGCTTTTTGAGATGCCTTGTGAAAATGTAATTACAAAAGGTCTTGTAGAAAGAATCGGCTTGAAAAATTCCGCATTTACCTTAAGCGTCGTAGGCGAAAAGGTTACTGAAACAATGGATATACCCAATCATGAAATAGCTGTAGGGCTTTTATTGAAAAAGCTGATTGACCATCGCATCATTGACTCCTTTGAAGAGATAGATGGCGTAGGGCATCGGGTGGTGCATGGCGGTGAGATATTCACGGAATCGGTCTTGATTACGGAGGACGTAATAGAGGAAATCGAAAAGCTTTCCGAGTTGGCACCCCTTCATAATCCCGCTAATATCACCGGAATCAAAGCCTTCAGGCGAATACTGGACGATGTGCCAGCGGTTGCGGTATTCGACACTGCCTTCCATCAAACGATGGCGGCAGGTTCCTATTTGTACAGCTTACCTCTTGAATATTATGAAAAGTACGGAATAAGGAAGTATGGATTTCATGGCACTTCACATAAATATGTATCGCAGCGGGCTGCCGATATGATTGGCCGCCCAATTGAACAGCTTCGGTTGATATCGTGCCATTTGGGGAATGGTGCAAGCATTACGGCCATAAAGGGCGGCAAATCAATTGATACATCAATGGGATTTACGCCATTGGCCGGTGTTACTATGGGAACGCGTTCAGGGAACAACGACCCTGCACTGATTCCTTATATCATGGAAAAGACGGGAAAGACAGCAGATGAAGTGCTGGATGTCCTGAATAAGAAAAGCGGCATTCTGGCCCTTTCCGGATTTTCCAGCGACCTGCGCGATATTCAAGTTGAAGCCGACAAAGGCAATGAGCGGGCTGAACTCGCACTTAAAGTGTTCGCAGACCGGATTCACAAGTACATAGGCTCCTATTCAGCAAAAATGGGAGGTGTGGACGGCATCATTTTTACAGCGGGCATCGGTGAAAACAGTCAAACCATCAGGGGGCGGATCTTGGAGGGGCTTGAATTCATGGGGGTATATTGGGATAAAGACCTCAATCGCACCTCGGGTAAGGAAGCGTTCATCAATGCACCCTATTCCCCTGTGAAAGTCATGGTCATCCCAACTAATGAAGAAATCATGATTGTCAGGGATACCATGAAAATAGCTTTGAGCAAAACTTGGAAAGCATGACTTACTGTTTTATGATGATCCCCTTATCTCTCTGGTAAGGGGGCTTTCCCATGAAATTTCATCCTCAAAATCCTCCTTCGCTTGGTTTTATGTCCATGCAATCCAAACCCTTGAACGCTGGATCGCCATCATCTATTCTCTAAAAAAGCTTCCCTCTATGTTATACTTAAGGGAGAATCCACCAATTCTGTACATAGGAGGCTTGATGCATGGAATTCACGAACCGGGAAATGAAACTTTTGGATGAAATTAGTGAATGGCAGGAAAAACTTTATCAATATGAGCCAACGGATCTGGCTGCATTGTATGATAAATGGTTGGAGCAGGGGTTTGCCCTGCTTCCGGAAAACGTCCAACAACAGTTTTTTGACAAGCTTGATACTTGGCTTTTTCATTTGCATGCCATGGTTCAGAGCTCACAAGTTCAAATAGATGCAAGAGAGCGGATTTTAGCATCTGCGCGCGTGTTTAATGAAGAAATCGAAACGCTGAGCGATTTGAAACACTTACCGATCGATCAGTTGAATTACATAGCCAATCAGCATATCGCTAAGCATCGCTTATATTCATTTGCACAAGGCGGGATGAGCGGATCTGGAGGCCTGCTTCTGCTAGGGAGCGATATTCCGGCCATGACGGTCATCAATGTCAGGACCGTACAGCTGATTGCGATGTCTTATGGTGTTGAGGTGAATACACCGTTTGAAATGATGCTGGCCCTTAAGGTATTCAATGCAGGAGCGATGCCAAAGAGGCTCCAAGGAATAGCTTGGGAAGAATTGATCCGCGAGGTCCAGACTGCAGAAGATGATTATTTTTATTTAGGAATCGAAGAACTGACAAACCCCACCTGGATGGAACAGCCGCTGAAGCAGCTGTTGAAAGCATTGGCCATTACTGTTTTCCGAAAAAAACTGGTTCGGGGCATACCGTTCATCAGCATGGCCATAGGGGCTGGGTCCAATTATCAAATGACCCGGAATGTCAGTGAATTTGCCCAAAAGTTCTATCAATACCGTTATTTACTGGAGAAGAAGGCTGATGAAGAATGAGTGTCAAGAATCATAAAAAAGCCATCACGGAGGCAGTTCGCTGCATGGTGATGACCGTCAGCGATACGCGAAATGAAGAAACGGATAAAAGCGGAGCACTGATGATGGAATTGCTGAAGTCAAATGGTCATGAAGTGACGGATTATGTAATCGTTAAAGATGAACGGAAAGCGATTCAGGATGCGGTCACTTCAGGTAGCCGAAGCAGCACGGTCGATGTCATATTAACAAATGGAGGCACTGGCATCGCCAATAGGGATGTGACGATCGAGGCGGTCAAAGAGTTGATGACCAAGGAAATTCCCGGTTTTGGCGAGATTTTTCGAATGCTCAGCTATCAAGAGGATATCGGTTCTGCCGCCATCCTATCCAGGGCGATCGCCGGAGTCGTGAACAACAAAGCGGTTTTTTCCACCCCAGGCTCTTCAGGGGCGGTTAGGCTCGCAATGAATAAATTGATTCTCCCGGAATTGGGACATGTCGTTGGTGAACTTCGCAAGGATTTATAAGAGGGATGCAAAAAAGCCACAGTTTTAAACTGTGGCTTTTTTGCATGGAATAGGCCTTAATTATGCATCTTTTCAGTCACGCCTTGATTGGCACGATACCATAGCCATAAATCATTGATGATGGAAGCAAGTTCCGCAATTTCGGAATTGAGCTGGCATGATTTGGCGAAATTACTCTCATCGGAGAGCCGAAACTGCTTTCGGTTAATGGTGGATTCCAGTTCCTTGATGCGGTCCGGGATGCTTCCCCGGATATTCTCCCAATGTACGAGTATTTGCTGTTGCTCGCCTTTTGTATATTCATCCCACTCCAGATTCAAATCGGGAATGGAGATGCCAAGCCGTTCATCATAGATAAATAGTTCTTTCATATGCCCTCCGCTTTTCGATTTATCATACTCCTAGTTTACTATATTCTCGCGGAAGCATCCAATGTGTAAATTCCCTGAAAATATTAGCAGATTATTTAGCAAAATCTTTAAAATACCCCTTGTATTCCTTTAATAAAGATGATAAAGTACTATCATAGATTGAATAAAAATAACAAACGATGAATTTTTATTCACACGAAAGGACGATGGAAATGAAAAATCAAAAAGTTGTTTTAGCATATTCCGGAGGTTTGGATACTTCCGTTGCAATTAAATGGTTACAAGATCAAGGGTACGAAGTTGTGGCATGCTGCTTGGATGTCGGTGAAGGGAAAGATTTGGATTTCATTAAAGAAAAAGCGATCACTGTCGGTGCTGTAAGTTCTTATGTCATTGATGCGAAGGATGAATTCGCTGATGAATTCGCATTGACGGCTCTTCAGGCACATACTTTGTATGAAGGGAAATATCCATTGGTATCAGCATTATCACGTCCGCTGATCGCGAAGAAATTAGTGGAAGTGGCTGAAGCGGAAAACGCGGTAGCCGTTGCGCACGGTTGTACGGGAAAAGGAAATGACCAAGTGCGTTTCGAAGTATCCATCTCCGCCTTGAACCCTAATTTGCAAGTTCTTGCACCTGTTCGTGACTGGAAATGGTCTCGTGAAGAGGAGATTGAATATGCAGCGAAGAATGGCATTCCCGTTCCGATTGGCATGGCGAGTCCATTCTCGATTGACCAAAACCTTTGGGGAAGAAGTAACGAATGCGGAATCCTGGAAGATCCATGGGCAGCTCCGCCGGAAGAGGCATATGATTTGACTGCAAGCCTTGAATGTACGCCAGATACTGCTGATATCATTGAAATTGGTTTTGAACAAGGTGTGCCGGTTACATTGAATGATAAAAACTATAAACTGGCTGACCTGATCGTCGAGTTGAATCAAATTGCCGGCAAGCACGGGGTTGGACGTATCGATCACGTTGAAAATAGATTAGTAGGAATCAAATCGCGTGAAGTCTATGAAGCTCCTGGTGCGATGACATTGATAGCTGCACACAAAGAACTTGAAGATATCACGCTTGTAAAAGAATTGGCTCACTTCAAACCGGTGATCGAAAAGAAAATGACTGAATTGATTTATGAAGGACTTTGGTTCTCTCCGCTTCAAAAAGCTTTGGCTGCATTCCTGAAAGAAACACAAGTGAATGTAACGGGTACGGTCCGTGTGAAACTATTCAAAGGCCATGCGATTGTTGAAGGAAGAAAATCCGAGTACTCCCTATATGACGAAAAATTGGCTACTTATACAAAAGCGGACGAATTCGATCATGATGCAGCAGTTGGATTCATCAAGTTATGGGGACTTCCAACGAAAGTGAACAGCATGGTCAATAACAAGAAGGTGACAGTGTGAGCAGCAAGCTTTGGGGAGGAAGGTTCACGAAATCTGCCGAAGAATGGGTAGATGAATTCGGGGCTTCCATTTCCTTTGACCAGGAACTTGTCCTTGAAGATATTCAAGGCAGTTTAGCTCATGTAACCATGTTAAAGAAATGCAGCATTTTACCTGAAGAAGATGCGGATCAGATCATTGCGGGTCTGAAAAGTTTACAGGGAAAAGCTGAGAAGGGTGAATTGACTTTTAAGGTTGAGATGGAAGATATCCATCTTAACCTGGAAAGTATGCTAATAAGTGAAATCGGTCCAGTTGGCGGAAAGCTTCATACAGGAAGAAGCCGTAATGACCAAGTTGCAACCGACCTTCATCTGTATATGCGGAACCAAACGAAAGTGATTCTGGAACTCATCAATGATTTGCAAATGGCGATTTTGGGACAGGCCAAGAAAAATGTGGAAACACTAATTCCAGGTTATACACATTTGCAGCGTGCACAGCCCATTTCATTTGCCCACCATTTAATGGCTTATTTTTGGATGCTTGAGCGTGATAAGCAACGCTTCACCGAGAGTTTCAAAAGGATCAATATTTCTCCATTGGGAGCCGGGGCATTAGCTGGGACGACCTTCCCGATTGACCGTGCCCTCAGTGCGGAGCTATTGGGGTTTGAGGGAATTTACGAAAACAGCCTTGATGCGGTGAGTGATCGTGATTTTGCCATTGAATTCATGAGCAACAGTGCAACAATGATGATGCATTTATCCCGTTTCAGCGAAGAAATCATTCTCTGGTCAAGCCAGGAATTCCAATTCATTGAATTGGATGATGCGTTTTCCACGGGAAGCAGCATCATGCCGCAAAAGAAAAACCCTGATATGGCGGAATTGATCCGTGGTAAAACAGGACGGGTTTATGGGAACCTAACGGGTTTATTGACTGTTTTGAAAGGACTGCCGCTTGCTTATAACAAAGATATGCAAGAAGATAAAGAAGGCGTTTTTGATACGGTTAAGACCATTGTTGGTTCACTTAAAATATTTGCCGGCATGATTTCAACGATGAAAGTGAAAACGGACGTAATGGAAAAAGCAACAAAAAATGACTTCTCGAATGCGACGGAACTAGCTGATTACCTAGCTTCAAAGGGTATGCCTTTCCGTAAAGCGCACGAAGTGGTAGGGAAGCTTGTATTGTTCTGTGTCCAGAATGGCTGCTATTTAGTGGACCTAAGCATGGAACAATTCCAGGAAGCTTCCGAGTTGTTTGAACAGGATATTTATGATGCATTAAATCCTTATGAAGCAGTTAAACGCCGTAACAGTGCGGGCGGTACAGGTTTTGCCCAAGTTTTGCTGGCGATTGAAAAAGCGGAAAAACTAGTAAGTGAATAACAGGAAAAAGCTCGTTCACCTATTTGGCGAACGAGCTTTTTATATCATTTCTTTATCAATTCGTACGCACGACCATTACATCACAGTTGGAATGGCGAACGATGCCTTCCGACACACTGCCGATAAGGAAACGCTCGACTGCGTTAATGCCCGTTGCACCGCATACAATTAAATCGATCTTATGCTTTTTCGCTAAATCCCTTGGAATTTGAACTTTAGGAGAACCATATGCAACCACTGTTTGGACCTTTGCAATCCCGGAGGCAATGGCATCCGTTTTATACTTGTCCAATAGCTCGTTGGCAAAGGTTTCAGAGTGATCACGGATAGTCATATCATAAGCTTCGACAGTAGGGAAATTCCTTGTATCCACGATATGTGTCAGTACAAGGGTAGCGTCACTGAGTTTTGCTAAATAGATTGCCTTTTTTAGGGCCCACTCTGCTTCTTCCGAACCGTCCACTGCTACAAGAATATTTTTATAATCTATACTATTCAAGTGAATCTCCTCCTTCTATTATATTCCTATTATACTATGGTTTACCTAATGGATCTGATTTCAATTGTAACAAATTAGCGAATGTTTTAGCCAATTATCTGGAAATCAAAAAAGGGAAAATGATTCTAACCTTATTAAGTGATGTGAAAAATATAATGAAAGATATTAAAGCATGCAAAAGTACGTTTAAATTATGCATAGTTTAATATTTTTGGGGCCAGCATAATAAAAGGAATATAAAAATTAGGTTTATAATCATTTCAAACCTTGTCTTTTCTCTTCTATTATAGCGTGGTTTTGTCACGGGTAAGTTAAATGATGATGAAGGAAGAGTTTATCCGTCGGATCGATTAGTTGAAATGAATTTTGAACAATAGATACCCCCGTCTTAAATGAAGGCGGGGGTATCCGGGTTTCGATCTATTAAATGGTTAAAATATCTTCACTTTATGATTTGCAGGCTCTTCGGGAATTTGGTCAAAACTTCACAGCCGGTATCGGTGATCAGTAGATCATCTTCAATTCTGACGCCGGCAACATTTGGAACATATATGCCAGGTTCGATGGTATAAACCATTCCGGATTGAAGTTCGAGGGAATTCGTTTCAGTCAAGGATGGGTACTCATGGACACTGATCCCTAGTCCGTGGCCAAGCCTGTGCGGGAAGAATTCACCGTATCCTTTATTCCCGATGATGTTTCTGGCAGTCAAGTCTATCTCGGAACAGGATACACCAGGTTTACTGGCTGCAACGGCAGCTTCTTGTGCTCTAAGTACAGTTTCATATATTTCTGCCTGTTTATCATTGATATCCCCGTAAGCAACCGTTCTAGTGATGTCAGAGCAGTACCCTTCATGAACGACCCCCAGGTCAAATAGGACAAGGTCGCCGCGCTGAACCTTCGTATTCCCGGGTGTGCCATGTGGGGAAGCGCCATTTTTACCAGTCAGGACCATCGTGGAAAAAGACATTTGGCTGACTCCGGCCTTTTTCAATTCGTATTCTATCGCTGCAAGGATTTCCATTTCCGTTTTACCCTCTTTAATTTCGCTGACGCCCACTTCGATCGCAAAGTCGGCAAGGCGGCATGCTTCACGGATTTTGACCATTTCATCTTCCGATTTGATCATTCGCATCCTTTGAAGTTTCTCTTCTGCGGAAACGAGCTTTGGTGCTCCGAAATATTGTTGGACCTTTTCATAACGTTCTACATTCATATGCTCTTTTTCAATGGCCATTGTATGAATGGTTAACCCGCGATCCTTCACTGCTTGCTTAACTTTTTCCCAAGGATTTTCAATATCGGTGTAACCGATGATATCTCCAGCCCATCCAGCCTGTTTAGCATCCGGAACTTCCATCTGCGGGCAGACAAGGAATGGGTCGGCATTTGCAAAAATGGCAAGTGCTAGCAGTCTTTCATGAGGATCACTATAAAAACCGCTCAAATAGAAGATGCTCTCTGTTGATGTAAGTATAGCGGCTTCAGCCTCATTGGCCTGTAGCCAATTTTGTAGTTCTGTCAAACGTTCATTCATGACGATACCTCCATTAATAAGATATAATTACCTTAGCAATATTTAAAAGTATAGTAAATGGGAAAGGCCTAAGAAAGCTACTTAAAAAAATTAGTGGGTATGGGAAGGGAGCATCAAAAATGAAAGTATCTTTTCATGGACATGCAGTTGTAAAAGTCGAAACGAATGGTAAAACCATTTTAATCGATCCATTCATTACTGGAAACGAATTGACCGATTTAAAGGTTGAAGATGTGAAACCGGATGTGATCATCTTAACACATGGCCATAATGACCACGTCGGTGATACGGTTGAATTGGCCAAAAGGCATGATGCACTTGTCATCGGCATTGCAGAGATTGCCGACTATCTGGGTGCTCAAGGGGTTAGGACCCACGGGATGAGCATCGGCGGAGCTTTCGAGTTCGATTTTGGAAAAGTGAAACTGACGCCAGCTTTCCATGGAACGGGATTCAATAACGGAGAGGGGCAAATCATTTATTTAGGAATGCCTGCTGGCATATTGCTTATGATAGAAGGGAAAACGCTCTATCATGCAGGGGATACAGCGGTATATTCCGATATGAAACTGATCGGGGAGCGTCATCCGATTGACTTGGCATTCTTGCCAATCGGCGACAATTACACCATGGGCCCTGAAGATGCGGCACTTGCTGCGAAATTCCTTCAAGCCAAACAAGTCGTGCCGATTCATTACAATACTTTCCCTGTAATCAAACAGGATCCTGGTAAATTCATCGACTTGCTTGAAGAGGGAAATGGATTGATCATGGAAGCCGGGGATGAAATAGAACTTTAATAGGAGCGGAAGCCTGCATGGGCTTCCGTTTTTTATGTGTAACGTGTGGGGATGGCAGGCCGGATTCACTGTTCTCCGTGCAGCATTGCCCTTTACGCAGATGGTTCTTGCAATGGAAAATAAAGTCTCGTTCTGCAGCCGAGTCTTTTTTCCTTTTACAGGCATAAAATGAATAGATGAAAAAAAAGGGGGGGTTGGATGAAGCAGAGATTATTGCTGTGTTTGCTCTTATGCGGTGTAATGCTGTATTATGCCGTGCCGCGTTTGTCGTTGGAAAGTGGCGGTCTGGAGAGTCTGTTTGCAGGGTCCTGGCTGTTGTTTGCATTGTTGGCGGTAGCTGGAAACTTGACGGGCATACTATATTCTCCTAAGAAACAAAAGGTAAAACGCAAGCTGGAACACAAAAGGTTGCGCCAATACTAGTAGTTGTTTGATAAACTAGGCTCTTTGACCTTATAATGGAGAATAGGAATACCGTGAAAAGGGTGAAGCGCTTGGCTACAAAGCATGAACAAATATTAAAACATATCGATGGGCTCCCTGTTGGCGAAAAGATTTCCGTCCGTCAAATTGCGAAAGCATTGAATGTTAGTGAAGGTACGGCATACCGGGCAATTAAAGAGGCGGAGAATCAGGGCTACGTGAGCTCGATTGAGCGGGTAGGTACGATCCGCATTGAGAAAAAGAAAAAAGAGAATATTGAAAAGCTCACTTTCGCAGAAGTAGTCAATATTGTTGACGGACAAGTTCTTGGTGGAAAAACGGGACTTCATAAGACCTTAAATAAATTTGTCATCGGGGCGATGAAGCTGGATGCCATGATGAGATATACAGGGGCAGGAAACCTGCTGATCGTCGGGAACCGTACACAGGCCCACGAGCACGCGTTAAAAGCAGGTGCAGCAGTGCTGATCACCGGGGGATTCGATACGGAAGAGCCCGTTAAAAGGTTAGCCGATGAATTGGAGATGCCAGTCATCTCAACGAGTTACGATACGTTTACCGTCGCAACGATGATCAATCGGGCGATCTATGACCAATTGATCAAAAAGGAAATCTTGCTGGTGGAGGATATTTTGACACCAGTACAGGAAACGACCTTTTTGACTGTGGGTGACCGGGTTCAGACTTGGCATGAATTGAATCAGGAATCCGGGCATAGCCGTTTCCCTGTTGTCGATGACAATATGAAGGTTCAAGGAATGGTCACATCAAAAGATATCATCGGACAGGAAGAACTGACGCTCATTGATAAGGTGATGACGAAAAACCCGATGACCGTAGGCGATAAAATGAGTGTGGCATCTTCTGCACATATGATGGTTTGGGAAGGGATTGAATTGATCCCGGTCGTGAATGACAGTCATATTCTAAAAGGAATCGTGAGCAGGCAGGATGTGCTGAAGGCACTGCAAATGAGTCAAAGGCAGCCACAGGTCGGCGAAACGATCGACGATACGATCACGAGCCAGCTTGTGATGACTTCGAATCGTGGCAAGGGCGAGGAAGTGTATAGCTATGGCGTCACTCCGCAGATGACCAATTACCTTGGGACCATTTCAAGCGGTGTGTTCACGACATTGGTCACCGACTCAGCAAACCGTGCACTTCGAAGCTATAAGCGCGGTGACTTGGTTGTGGAAAACATGACGATCTACTTCATAAAGCCAGTCCAGATCGACAGTACGCTTGAAATCCACCCGCGTGTCCTTGATGTAGGGCGTAAATTCGGAAAAGTGGATGTCGAGGTGTTTAACCAAGGCAAACTTGTCGGCAAGGCGATGTTGACTTGCCAATTGCTGGACCGATCATGAAAAATAAAAAGGATAATCGAAATTCGATTATCCTTTTTGATTTGCAGCTTCTTCGATTGCATGCGGCAAATAAAATTTATACATTTTATAGCCGCCCCAAACACTGAATAGGCCAACGAAGATGAAAATGGCTGCAATGATATAAGTGATGGTCGTGTGGAACAGAAAAAGCTGATTGATTCCGAATAGTGCGACAAACGCACCAAGGGCGATGGAAGACTTTCCTGAAATCCACTTTTTCTCCATCGGCATCCTGGTTCGGACCGATTTGATTTTATAAAACAGATAGACCCCTAGTGAAAGAACGATCAAGGTGACAAGAATAGGCATCGTTTGAAATTCCCCCAATTTAACATATGTACCTTTTTATTGTAGCGGGAAATGAAAGAGAATGCCACCGTAAACAAGATGAGTCTTCCTATTTCTCCAATTTTTTGATTAAATGAAATATATCATCTTTATAAGGCTCGATAATACATATGTAAAGGGGAGATCTATATGAAAGCTGAAATATTAGCAGATATAATGCGTTATGATACTATCATTCTCCATCGTCATGTCCGTCCAGATCCGGACGCTTATGGTTCACAGGGGGGATTGGCGGAAATCCTGAAAGCAACTTTCCCCGAAAAGCGAATTTTTACGGTCGGGAAAGAAGAACCGTCAATGAATTATCTAAGAAGGCTCGATGTGATTCCGGATGAAACATATCAAGGTGCTCTGGTCATCGTTTGTGACACCGCAAATACGGACCGGATTTGTGATGCAAGGTACACGACGGGGGATAAACTGATTAAGATCGATCATCATCCTAATGAAGATCCATATGGGGATATGCGCTGGGTCGATACATCGGCAAGTTCAACAAGTGAAATGATTTATGAATTTTACCAGTTCGGTAAAGAACAGGGCTTGAAGATGAGTGATGAAGCGGCACGCCTTCTATATGCAGGCATTGTTGGCGATACCGGCCGCTTCCTATTCCAGAATACGACGGAAAAGACATTTGCCTATGCCAGTGAATTGATTAACTATTCGTTCTCCCGCCCGCAGTTATATCAGGAGATGTATGACGTCGAGGAAAGCATAGTTCGGTTGAATGGCTATGTGCTGCAGCATTTTGAAATCCTTCCATATGGCACAGGGAAAATGATCATCACAAAAGATATACTTGAACGGTTCCAGGCTTCTACATCTGAGGCATCTCAGCTCGTTTCCTCGCTCGGTTCGATTAAAAGTGTTAAGTCATGGGTCTTTTTCATTGAAGAGGATAGAGAAATCAGAGTCCGTTTCCGTTCTAAAGGACCGATCATCAATACGATTGCCCGTAAATATAACGGAGGAGGCCACCCGCTTGCAGCAGGGGCTTCGATTCATTCTTGGGATGAAGTGGATAATATCCTTGCCGACATGGAAGAGTTGAATAAATCGGAATGAAAAAAACTTAAAGACCAAATCGGATATGATTTGGTCTTTAAGTATAGTGGCATGATTAAGAAGTAGTCCTTTTTAGTTTGATTTCAATATTCATTTTCGTATAGAACATGATCTCAACGACTTCAAGTCGATAGCGCTTTTTATTGATGGTCACGATCTTATTTTCTATGGACTTCTTCAAAAGCCCCTTTCCGTCATAGACACTGGCGACATCTTTGGCAAGAAGAGAGGAAAGGTCGTCCTCGATCACATCCTCGGCTTCTGCAATACTCAGCCGATCCAGACTGTATTTTTCATTCGTAATGGTTACTTCCACTTCCTGAATCGTCAATATCTCCTCGTTTTTCTGGTTCAATTTTTTATAATCCTGCTCCCAAATTGCGATTTTCCCGTTTAAATCCGTGATAAGTTCACTTTGTTCGTGAAGGGTCCGGATCTGCTTCTCCTGCTGGACACCATGCATATAAAAGAAAATCACCCAACTGATCAATCCGCCAAGTGCAGCTCCGGCAAAGAAGCGCTGCCAGGTGGGAGACCGGTGATAGGGGGGAATCCTCATGATGAAATATGCTCCTGCGTGAACCAGTTTATGATCAGTGCTCCTGTCTGTGCTCCGCCAAGTGCAGATAGAATCAATAGTACCTGCTTGACTATATCCTTCGTTTCCCCGTGGAAAATACCGCGTTCAAAATTATAGACCATATCAAAAGTACCGCCGATTGCAGCGACAATCGCCCAAATACGGAGGCTGTCCGACAGCCGGAATACAGTCGTCATCGGGGCTTGTCCAGTAAAAAAAGCGGCGAGGCCCCCGATTATCGAGCCGCCAAGCAATACGCCAAGCGATATGAAAAAGCTGTTGATGAAGGCTGGAACAAAGGCTTCATTCATATATCATCATCCTTTTTTTCTTGATATTCTTCTATTCATTTATATGGGAAGTTTAGAGGTAATATGATAGTCGTCGGAAATCATGAAGTTAAATTGCCCTGGTAATGAGAACATATTTTCTTTTTTTTGAAATAAACACTATAATGAAAAGAAACATGCCTTACAAAGGTGGGAGAAAAAACGTGTATACTCATCTCCATATTCAGAGCGGATACAGCCTGCTGACAAGTACGGTGAAGATCACTGAACTTGTGGCCAAAGCGAAAGCGGATGGCTGTACAAGTCTTGCCTTAACCGATCGAAATGTTATGTACGGTTCGGTCTATTTTTATAAAGAATGCAAGAGACAGGGCATAAAGCCGATCATCGGCATACTTGCGGATGTCCTTGATAAACGGGATTCGCCACATGGACTTCTTTTATTGGCAAAAAGTCTACAAGGATATCAAAACCTGCTTAAAATAAGCAGTGCCATAAAAACGAAATCCCCGTCAGGCATTCCAATGAATTGGCTTAAAGCCTATTCCCGGGGCCTGATAGCAATCACTCCAGGTGCGGAGGGGCAAATAGAAACGCTATTGAGAGAAGAAAATCCACAGGAGGCCAAACAGGCAGCGGAACGATTTCTGCGAATTTTTGGTCATGATAACTTTTATGTATCCATACAGAGACTTTCGATCGCGAATGAGGAAAAAGGCAACGAAGCCATAAGTCAGTTGGCGAGAGATTTAGAGATAAAGATTGTCGCGACGAATCCAGTCTATTATTTGAACGAAAGCGATGCACTCGCTCAAGAAGTCCTATTGGCAATTGGAAATGGCGACAAGCTGGCGGATGAGACGCATACGGTTCTTGAATCCGATCAATTTTATTTGAAAAGCCGGGCCCAGATGGCAGAACTATTCCATGACAGACCGGATGCACTCGAAAATACACTGCATATTGCCGCGCAATGCAATCTGGAAATTCCATTTCACCGTTCACTGCTTCCTAAGTACCCTACTGAAGATGGTGTCACAGCAGAGGAAATGCTCGAAGCCATCTGTTTCCAAGGGCTGAAGAAAAGATTGCCGGAGACATCCATTCAATATGAAGAGCGTCTGCGATATGAATTGGATATCATCACCAAGATGAAATTCAGCGATTACTTTTTGATCGTCTGGGACTTCATGAAATTCGCCAAGGACCATCAAATCCTGACAGGTCCTGGAAGGGGGTCGGCCGCCGGATCGATGGTCGCTTATGTGCTGTCTATAACGGATGTCGATCCAATCGAACATTCCTTGCTGTTCGAGCGTTTCCTGAATCCGGAACGTGTCTCGATGCCGGATATCGACATTGACTTCCCGGATAACCGCCGCGAAGAAGTGATAGCCTATGTCGCGAAGAAATACGGGGAACTTCATGTAGCACAAATCATTACATTCGGAACATTGGCTGCCAAGGCTGCATTAAGGGATACAGGCCGTGTTTTCGGATTGAATTCAAAGGAACAGGAAGCGGTATCGAAAATGATTCCAGGACGCCTGGGAATAACGCTTCCCGAGGCTTACAAGGAATCTAAAAGGCTCAGGGAATTCGTTAATGAGAGTGACCTGAATCAAAAACTTTTTCAAACCGCTTTATTGCTTGAAGGGCTGCCTCGCCATGCTTCGACACATGCTGCCGGCGTCGTCATCAGCGATCAGGCACTGACCGAGCATATTCCGATCCAGGGGGGGCATGAAGGCATCCATCTGACTCAATACCCAATGGACCTTCTCGAAGAACTGGGACTTCTTAAAATGGATTTTCTTGGACTCCGCAATTTAACGCTCATCGATAATATTTTAAATAACATTAAAAAGGGATCGGGGAAAAAGCTCGACTTGTCCCATATCCCAATGGATGACCCCGAGACGCTAGCCCTTTTAGGGAGAGGCGAAACAACCGGAGTGTTTCAATTTGAATCGGATGGCATCCGAAAGGTTTTGATCAAGCTGAAACCGAATCGATTCGAGGATATCGTCGCGGTCAATGCCCTATATCGTCCAGGTCCGATGGAAAATATACCGCTGTTCATCGAGCGAAAACATGGACTGGCTCCGATTGATTACCTGCACGAGGATTTGAAGGATATCCTCGAGCCTACATACGGGGTCATCGTTTATCAAGAACAAATCATGCAAATCGCCTCCCGCTTAGCCGGGTTTTCATTAGGGGAGGCTGACCTGCTCCGTCGTGCCGTTTCGAAGAAGAAGAAGGATGTTCTGGATCAAGAGCGGCAGCATTTCGTGAACGGCTCATTGAAACAAGGATACTCGGAAAAAACGGCAGATGAAATTTATTCCTTGATTGTCCGCTTCGCTAACTATGGATTCAACCGAAGCCATGCGGTGGCGTATAGTTTCATCGCTTATCAGCTGGGTTATTTGAAAACCCACTATCCGGAATATTTCATGGCAGCACTCCTGACATCGGTCGTCGGGAATGATGAAAAGATTTCGCAATATATCCGTGAAGCCAAAAAGAAAGGGATAATGGTTCTGACTCCCTCGATTAACCGGAGCGGTTACCCGTTTTTACCGGAAAAGGAAGGGATCCGTTATAGCCTTGGAGCCATAAAGGGGATTGGCGGTACGGTCCTAAAAGAAATCTTTGCTGCAAGGAGGCAAAAGAAGTTCGCTGATTTATTCGATTTCTGTTTGCGCGTTTCGGGGAAAATCGTAAATAGAAAAGTGTTGGAGGCGCTTGTGCATTCAGGTGCATTTGATGAATTCGGTGAAGACCGGGCAACATTGTTGGCGAGCCTGGACGTAGCGATCAATCATACGGAATTGGTTAATCCGGATGATGATCTATTCGATATGTTTTCGGATGGCGAGTTTTCACTCAAACCGAAATACAACCGAGTCGAGCCTATCCCTATCGAGCACAAACTCTCCTTGGAAAAAAGCGCATTGGGGCTTTATCTATCGAATCATCCGGTGACAAGCTACAGAGAACTTTTTCAGCACTTCGGCTGTTTGACCATAGATGAAGCCACCAATAAAAAGGAATCAAAAGTCTTGCTTGGCGCATACATCACGTCGGTTAAAACCATAAGGACAAAAAAGGGCGATGTGATGGCTTTCTTGAGCGTTAGTGATGAAGAAGGGGATATTGAAGCGGTCGTTTTTCCAAATGTTTATAAAAATCACTCTGCCGACTTGAATCACGGACAACTCGTCATGCTGCAAGGAACATTGGAAGAGCGGGATGGAAAAACACAGCTCTTGATCAGGAACGTATACCCGCTTGAAAAAGTGAAGCAGATGAAAGAGGAAAAAAACGGAACGATATTCCTGAAAATCGAGGCTGGCAAGCAAACGAAGGATACCCTGCAAAAAATAAAAAAAATTTTAATGCAGCATAGCGGTGAAACGAAGGTCATGCTTTTTTACGAGAGGGAAAACCGCTATGTACAGCTATCTTATTGGGATTGGGTCAATCCTACAGATAGACTGATGCAGGCATTATTTGACTTGGTGGGAAAAGGAAATGTGGTTTACAAGAAAGAATAACTGTTTTACAACTTTAATAGTTATGTTATATTGAAAACAGGCCGCTGTGGTCTGACCACTAGATTTCAGCATATAAGATATGGGATACCCAATTTGGTTTAGGAGTGAAACTATGACATTGAGAGAAGAAGCATTACATATGCACCGCTTGAATCAAGGAAAATTAGAAACAGTTTCGAAAGTACCGGTAAGGAACGCAGTAGATTTAAGCCTGGCTTATTCTCCTGGTGTCGCAGAACCGTGTAAAGATATTTACGATAAACCGGATACCGTTTATGACTATACAATGAAGGGGAATACTGTTGCTGTTATTTCCGATGGAACGGCTGTATTGGGACTTGGAAACATCGGTCCGGAAGCTGCCATGCCGGTTATGGAAGGTAAAGCCGTTCTATTTAAAAGTTTCGCTGGAGTGGACGCTTTCCCAATCTGTTTAAAAACGACGGATGTGGACAAAATTGTAGAGACCGTTAAGTTACTCGAACCGACATTCGGTGGAGTGAACTTAGAGGACATAGCCGCACCGAATTGTTTTGAAATTGAAGAACGACTCAAGAAAGAAATGAATATTCCTGTTTTTCATGATGATCAACACGGTACAGCCATTGTTACCGTTGCAGGTCTTGTGAACGCGTTACGACTAGTGAATAAATCAATGTCAGAAATTAAAGTGGTAGCGAATGGGGCAGGCGCTGCGGGCATTGCCATCATTAAATTGCTTTATAGTTATGGGGTTCGTGACATCATCATGTGTGATACGAAGGGTGCCATTTATGAGGGCCGTTTGACAGGGATGAATGATACGAAAGAACAAGTGGCGAAAGTGACCAATCGAAATAGGGTTTCAGGACCTTTGGAAACGGTCATTCAAAACGCCGATGTATTTATAGGTGTTTCTGCTGCAGGTGCATTGACAAAAGAAATGGTTTCTTCGATGAACCGGGATGCGATCATTTTCGCGATGGCCAATCCAGATCCGGAAATCATGCCGGAAGAAGCAAAAGCGGCAGGTGCCAAGGTTGTTGGAACTGGCCGATCGGATTTCCCGAATCAGGTCAATAACGTCCTTGCATTCCCAGGGATTTTCCGTGGTGCCCTAGATGCACGTGCGACTCATATCAATGAAAAAATGAAGGTTGCTGCAGTACAAGCCATTGCCGGTTTAATACAGGAACATGAGATAAACGAAGACTACGTTATACCTGCTCCATTTGATGAGAGGGTAGCACCTGCCGTCGCGGCTGCTGTAGCCAAGGCAGCAATGGAAACGGGAGTAGCTAGGATTAATGTAGATCCAGAGGAAATTAAAGAAAAAACAAAGAAATTAGCGATCATTGGAAAAAGTGAGGAATAATTAATTTGTCAGGTCGTACTTCTTCATCCAAAATTTATCTCGATGTCGTTGAGAGCCTACGTACCATGATTGAAGCGGACAGCCTCTTGCCGGGAGATAAAATCCCATCAGAACGGGAGTTATCGGATCGTTTTAATGTTGGCCGTTCCTCTGTCCGTGAAGCATTGCGTGCCTTAGAACTATTAGGGTTAATAGAAACAAGGCGCGGTGAAGGGACGTTTATCAGGGATTTCCAGGAGCATAAGCTAGTCGAGCTTCTGGGAACCTTTTTTTTGCAAGATAAAAAAGTACAAGAAGATTTGTCTGAGACGAAAAGGCTGATTGAAATTGACTGTTTGCGGATCGTCGCCTTTTTCGCTACGGCTGATGAAATCAAAAGATTAATGGTCTGGGTCAAGGCGGATGAGTTTCATGATGATGATTTCTTTTTAAGAATTGCCATTTTGAATCGCAATCGATTGCTGGAAAGAATTTGGCGCATTGTCAACAGCTATGCCAGAACATCAGAGATGGTACAGGGTAATGTGAAAAAAGAAGATTATCTGGCACTTCTTACATATTTGCTCGAACGTGATGAAGAAAAAGCCATCGAAACGTATCTTATTAGAATTAGAAATATGTCGAAGGACGAGTGACACCTTTTTACACGATACTAATTTTATTTCTGATATAGTTTGTACCAAGTATCATAAAATAGATAATTGGTGGTAAAGGGAGGATTAAGCTTGCTTAAAGAGCTATTTGCGAAGTCTAAGAAGAAATATGCAACGGTTCCTTTAGATCGTGAGAAACAAGATGTACCGGAAGGAATCATGACAAAGTGCACCGGCTGTAAAAAAATCATGTATACAAAAGAATTGGTGAAAAACAAGAAAGTCTGTCTGCATTGCGGGTACCATCATCCGATGTCTTCCCATGAGCGCATCGAATTTTTATTCGACGCAGGCACTTTTAATGAATTTGATAAAGAAATGATTTCGGTTAACCCGCTTGAATTTCCGGATTACTTAGAGAAACTGGAAAAAGATAGAAAGAAAGCCAAGATTAATGAGGCGGTTGTCACAGGAGTGGGAAGCATCAATGGGTACCAAGTTTCCACGGCCATCATGGATTCAAATTTCCGGATGGGAAGCATGGGATCCGTTGTTGGGGAAAAAATCACCCGTGCCATTGAACGTGCAGGTGAATTGAAGATTCCGTTCATCATATTTACGGCATCAGGCGGCGCTCGGATGCAGGAGGGTGTTTTAAGCTTGATGCAGATGGCGAAGACCAGTGCGGCACTGAAGATATTCAGCAATGAAGGCGGACTGATCATATCAATGATGACCCATCCTACCACAGGCGGGGTTTCGGCAAGTTTCGCGTCACTTGGCGATATTAATCTAGCCGAACCAGGAGCCCTTATTGGATTTGCGGGACGAAGAATCATTGAACAGACGATCCATGAAGAGCTTCCTGAAGATTTCCAAACGGCTGAATTCTTGATGAAGCACGGCCAATTGGATGCGGTCGTCAAACGTACGGAAATGAAGGAAACCTTGACGACGATCCTTAAAATCCATGCCCCGGGTGGTGAATGGTTATGATTTACGAATTAGAATTCGAGCGTCCCATTACGGACCTCAGAAATAAAATTAAAGAACTAAAAGCCATTTCGAAGGACGCTGATGTAGACCTGACAGCTGAAATCGAAACGTTGGAAAAGCGTCTAGAGAAGCTGGAAGTGGATATATATAACCATCTTAAACCGTGGGATCGCGTTCAGATCGCCCGCCATCCAGCCCGTCCGACGACGCTTGATTACATTCCGCTATTATTCAATGACTTCATCGAGTTTCATGGTGATCGTTATTATGGGGATGATGAAGCGATTGTAGCTGGAATTGCAGAATTTGATGGACTTGCCGTGACTGTCATCGGTCATCAGCGAGGTAAAGATACGAAGGAAAACATCCGTCGTAACTTTGGCATGCCTCACCCTGAAGGCTATCGAAAAGCTTTACGTCTGATGAAACAGGCGGAAAAATTCAACCGCCCGATCATTTGTTTCATTGATACGAAGGGAGCTTTCCCTGGTAAAGCTGCTGAAGAGCGCGGGCAAAGTGAAGCCATTGCGAAAAACCTTTTCGAAATGGCGGGGCTGAAGGTGCCTGTCATCAGTATTGTCATCGGTGAAGGCGGTAGCGGCGGTGCATTGGCACTTGGCGTCGGGGATCGAATTTTCATGCTTGAGAACTCAACATATTCGGTGATTTCCCCTGAAGGGGCTGCAGCCTTGCTGTGGAAGGATGCCTCTCAGGCTAAGAGGGCTGCGGAATCGATGAAAATCACGGCTCCCGATTTAAACCGCTTAGGAGTCATCGATGAGATCATTCCTGAAGTGAGGGGCGGCGCCCATCGGGATTCAAATTTACAGGCAGAAGCCATCAAGGATATCCTGAAACGTTCATTCAATGAACTTCTCCCATTGAATAGTGATGATCTTATCAACCAGCGTTATCTGAAATTCAAGAAAATCGGTGAATATGAATTTGCAAAACAGCCTGAGGGAGAGCCTAAGGAAGTTGAACAGCATTCATAAACACATTTACAAAAGGGAAAACGTGCTGCCTGGGGCAACACGTTTTTTCATCCTTTCATGGGCACATATGCATTCATTACAGAAACGTGTAAAGAATATGGTTTGTGTGTAGAATGTAAACTTTTGCGCCATTTTACTTCAATTTCTAATGAGAATCGGTTAGTCTTATAACATCAAGTAAGCATAAGTGAAGCAGTTTCCTGCTTATTGAAGCTTGAAAAAGGGTACAATGATATAACGAGGCTAAAAATTGATTAGTGCTGTAGAGAGGTGACATTTATGAAAAGAATAGGTGTATTGACAAGTGGAGGAGATTCTCCTGGCATGAATGCGGCAGTCCGAGCGGTTGTCCGGAAAGCAATTTTTCATGAAATTGAGGTCTTCGGAATTTATCATGGCTATCAGGGACTGATAAATGGAAATATAAAGAAGCTTGAACTTGGGTCTGTCGGGGATATCATTCATCGAGGCGGCACGATGTTACATACGGCTCGCTGTCCGGAATTTAAGACGGAGGAAGGCCAGCTGAAAGCGATTGAACAATTGAATAAGCTTGGTATCGAGGGCATTGTCATCATTGGCGGCGATGGTTCATACCGCGGGGCGAAAGCTTTAACGGAAAGGGGCTTCCCTTGTATCGGGGTTCCTGGAACGATTGATAATGACATACCGGGTACGGACTTCACGATTGGTTTCGATACGGCCCTTAATACAGTCATCGATGCTATAGATAAAATTCGGGATACGGCCACTTCTCATGAAAGGACTTATGTCGTTGAAGTGATGGGAAGAGATGCCGGCGATATTGCGCTTTGGGCTGGATTGGCTGGCGGAGCCGAAACGATTCTTTGTCCTGAATATGAATATGATATAGAAGATCTGATTGGGAAGCTGAACCGCGGACATGACCGTGGGAAAAAGCATAGTATCATCATTGTAGCTGAAGGTGTTGGAAGTGCCGTTGATATTTCCAGGAAAATTGAGGAAAAGGCAGGGTTTGAAACCCGTGTAACAGTCCTGGGCCATGTTCAGCGCGGAGGATCTCCTTCGGCAAATGACCGTGTATTGGCAAGCCGGCTTGGAGCAAAAGCCGTTGAACTGCTTCTTGAAGGAAAAGGAGGCAAGGCTGTCGGGATAGAACAAAATCAACTCGTTGATTATGATATCATCGAAGCTCTTGCTAAACCGCATACTATTGATAAGAAAATGTATGAATTATCTGCTGAGCTATCCATTTAATCATTATGGGTCGGCAGGAATGTTTAAAGAAGACATAATACACTGCGCCCCTGTCAGTGGACAGGCGGCAGTTTTCCTTAAAGGAGGATGAAAACATGCGTAAAACCAAGATTGTTTGTACGATTGGTCCCGCAAGTGAAAGTATAGAAAAGCTGGTTCAATTAATAGAGGCGGGGATGAATGTAGCACGGCTTAACTTTTCTCATGGAAATCATGAAGAACATGCCGCTAGAATACGCAATATCAGAGAAGCGAGCGAAAAAGCGGGTAAACAGGTTGCCATCCTGTTGGATACAAAAGGACCTGAAATACGGACAAATAATATGGAAAATGACTCCATGGAGCTTGTAGCCGGCAATGAAATCATTATTTCCATGAATGAAGTCCTGGGAACACCTGAAAAATTCTCCATTACCTATGAAGGGCTTCTGCATGATGTCCACCCAGGATCTAGAATCCTTTTGGATGATGGCTTGATTGGGCTTGAAGTGTTGAAGATAGATAAGGTAAGAAAAGAAATCCATACCAAGATCTTGAATAGCGGTACACTTAAGAACAAAAAAGGCGTGAATGTTCCTGGAGTTTCGGTTAACCTGCCTGGCATAACGGAGAAAGATGAACAGGATATCCTTTTTGGGATCGAACAGGGTATTGACTTCATTGCTGCCTCATTTGTACGCAGGGCTTCCGATGTGCTTGAAGTAAGTGAATTATTGCAGCAAAATGGAGCGGAATATATTCAAATCATCCCTAAGATCGAAAACCAAGAGGGCGTGGACCGTCTTGATGAAATCTTGGAAGTTTCAGATGGCTTGATGGTAGCGCGGGGAGATTTGGGAGTGGAAATTCCCGCAGAAGAAGTGCCATTAGTCCAAAAACAGATGATCAAAAAATGTAATAATGCTGGGAAACCAGTCATAACGGCTACACAAATGCTCGATTCGATGCAGCGTAATCCAAGGCCGACCCGTGCAGAAGCAAGTGACGTCGCCAATGCCATATTTGATGGAACGGATGCAATCATGCTTTCTGGCGAAACAGCTGCTGGGACTTATCCTGTGGAAGCGGTGCAAACGATGCATAACATTGCTTCACGTGCTGAAACTGCCCTTGATTATCGGGATATATTATCAATCAGAAGCAAAGTGAACCGCCATAATGTTACTGATGCTATTGGTCAATCCGTTGCCCACACCGCGCTTAATCTTAATGCCGGGGCAATCATCACCCCTACAGAAAGCGGTCATACGGCAAGGATGATTTCCAAATACCGCCCTAAAGCACCGATCATTGCGGTTACATCCAATGATCATGTTTCAAGACGGCTTGCATTGGCTTGGGGAGTCTATCCGCAGATTGGTCCAAAAGCGACGACTACCGATGAAATGCTTCAAACCGCAATAGATGAAAGCTTGCATTCCGGATTAGTTTCCCATGGGGATTTAGTCGTCATTACAGCCGGTGTACCTGTAGGTGAAACAGGTACGACTAACTTGATGAAAATTCATGTGTTAGGAGAGGTTCTTTTGAAGGCTCAAGGAATCGGCAGGAAATCAGCGAAAGGTGAAGTGGTTGTAGCTAAGAATGCCAAGGAAGCTTTGGAAAAAGTGACGGAAGGCTCTGTATTGGTTACGATCGGTTCGGACCGTGAAATGATGCCGGCGATTGAAAAGTGTGCGGCATTGATTACGGAAGAAGGCGGTTTGACAAGCCATGCAGCTGTTGTAGGAGTTACATTGGGCATACCGGTCATCGTTGGGGCGGAGGAAGCGACCAAGGTTTTCAAGGATGGTCAAAGAATAACAGTCGATGCAGGTCGCGGAGTCATTTACGATGGGCATGCCAACGTTTTGTAAAACGAAATTTTGGCTGATTCCGTGCAAATGAGGTAAGATGGATGTACCGCACCAGAAATGGGCTGTGCAGGAGGAATGTAGATGAAATATTTTTTAATGTTTATCATTGCGATGCCGGTCGTTGAAATTATTGTCCTTTTGCTGTCAGGCAATCTGATTGGTTTTTGGCCAACGCTGTTCCTGATTGTAGCCACAGGTTTGATCGGGGCATATTTGGCTAAACGGCAAGGGATGGAAACATGGAAAAAGGCACAGGAACAGATTCGTTACGGAATGATGCCAGGAAATGAAATCATTGATGGAATCTGTATCTTTATCGGAGCTGCACTGTTGCTGTCCCCTGGGCTCATCTCGGATATCATGGGATTGATTCTTGTGTTTCCGCCAACCCGGAAACTCCTCAAACCGATTGTTATCCGGTTTATCATGAACAGGATGAATAAAGGGAAAGTTACCATCATTCAGCATAAATAATATAAGGCTGTCTAAAGGCTAAAGCTTTTAGGCAGCCTTTTTTGGTCTGGAAAAAAGGTCGAAAAAAGCATCCAAGTTTTTATAGGATGCTTTTTTTGATTAAACAATGAAAAGAGTTACATGGTTAATCGGATTTTGCCTGTTTTACTATTAAATGATGAATTCCATGAGATTGAAAAAGTGTGTAATAACAGGAATTTTAAAGATTAACCCTTTGGAAACATTGGTAAATCAGGCTTTTCCATGATTAAAAATCTTTTTTTTAGATTTTTTAGAAAAAACTGGTGACAAATTTATACAACGTGTTATATAATACAATCAAGAAATAAAACAACTGTATTATAACATAGGGGATTTGGAAAGGATGTGGAGAGGCAACATGATTACGGAAGCAAAAGGCTTACAAATTACAGGCAACATTAAGCCAGGATATGAACAAATACTTACAACGGAAGCTCTTCAATTCATTGAAAGAATTGAACGGCATTTCAGTGGAAGAAGGAAAGAACTTCTAGAACGGCGGAAAAGCGTTCAGGAAGAACTGAATCAAGGTAAGCTTCCTGATTTCCTTGAAGAAACGAAGCATATTCGCGAAAGTGATTGGACGATTGCGCCCCTCCCGAATGATTTGCAGGACCGCAGGGTTGAAATCACTGGACCTGTTGATCGTAAAATGATCATCAATGCCATGAACTCAGGTGCCAATGTATTCATGGCGGACTTTGAAGATGCCAATTCACCCACTTGGGAGAATTGCATTGATGGCCAATTGAATCTGCGGGATGCAATTCGCGGAACCATTTCATTTAAAAATCCAAATGGCAAAGTGTATGAATTAAATGAAAGAACAGCTGTCCTGAAGGTAAGGCCGCGCGGCTGGCATTTGGAGGAAAAACATGTCCTATTGGATGGACAGCCTATATCAGCCAGCATTTTTGATTTCGGACTGTACTTTTACCACAACGCAAAAGCATTGGTCGAAAAACGAAGCGGTCCATACTTTTACTTACCAAAAATGGAAAGTCATCTAGAAGCAAGATTATGGAATGACATATTCGTATATGCACAGAACGATTTGAGAATTTCGCAAGGAACCATCAAGGCAACGGTCTTGATAGAAACGATTCTTGCTGCATTCGAAATGGACGAAATTCTGTACGAGCTGAAAGAACATTCGGCAGGCCTGAACTGTGGCCGCTGGGATTATATCTTTAGTTTCCTGAAGAAATTCCGTCACTCGGATGATGTCATCTTCCCAGACCGGCAGCAGGTCACGATGACCGTCCCGAACATGAGGGCGTATTCCTTACTGGCAATCAAAACATGCCACACTCGTAATGCTCCTGCAATCGGCGGGATGGCGGCGCAAATTCCTGTGAAAAATGACCCGGTCAAGAACGATGAGGCTTTTGCGAAAGTAAAGGCGGATAAAGAACGCGAAGCAAGAGACGGTCATGATGGAACATGGGTTGCCCATCCAGGTATGGTAAGCACGGCAAAAGAGGTTTTTGACCTGCTCGTCCCAAAACCGAATCAAATTTACCGAAAACGGGAAGATGTCCATGTAACAGCTCAAGAGTTGCTGGCTGTACCGGAAGGAACGATCACAGAGGCAGGATTAAGGACGAATATTAACGTAGGCATCCAATATATCGCCTCCTGGTTAAGCGGCAGAGGTGCGGCACCCATCAATAACTTAATGGAAGATGCTGCCACCGCTGAAATTTCAAGGGCTCAAGTTTGGCAATGGATCCGTCATCCAAAAGGCATTCTCGAAGATGGCAGGAAAATAACCGAGGAATTATTCCATCAAATCAAAGAAGAAGAATTGGCGGTCATTAAATCGGAAGTAGGGGAAGAAGCTTTCAAATCAGGAAAGTTTGAAGAGTCTGCTAAACTATTTGAACAATTGATTGAAGCGGATGACTTTGCAGACTTCTTAACGAATGCGGCATACGAAAAATTATCTTAATATTCAAAATATAAATGATGAATTAGGAGGAAATAATGATGATGAATGAGAGAGCGCAAAAATTACAACAAAGCTGGGAAAATGACTCACGGTGGACTGGTGTTAAGCGTCCTTATACGGCCGAAGAAGTTATTAAACTAAGAGGTTCCATCGATATTGAACAAACATTGGCACGCCGTGGTTCTGAAAAACTATGGAATCTATTGAATACGGAGGATTTCATCAATGCATTAGGGGCGTTGACTGGTAACCAAGCCATGCAGCAGGTGAAAGCTGGTTTAAAAGCAATTTACTTAAGCGGTTGGCAAGTGGCGGCAGATGCTAACATCGCAGGGCAAATGTACCCTGATCAAAGTTTATATCCAGCCAACTCCGTGCCGCAAGTAGTTAAACGCATTAATCAGACACTTCAGCGTGCAGACCAAATCAGCTTTGCTGAAGGAAAAGATGATATCGATTGGTTCGCTCCAATCGTGGCGGATGCTGAAGCAGGCTTTGGCGGTTCCCTTAACGTCTTCGAATTAATGAAAGGAATGATCGAAGCTGGAGCGGCAGGCGTTCATTTTGAAGACCAGCTTTCTTCCGAGAAAAAATGCGGTCACCTAGGCGGTAAAGTGCTTCTTCCAACCCAAACGGCAGTACGTAATTTAGTTTCCGCCCGATTGGCAGCCGACGTAATGGGTACACCGACTATCTTGATTGCCCGTACCGATGCTGATGCTGCAGATTTGATCACCGATGATATCGATCCGGTCGATGCACCATTCATCACTGGCGAAAGGACTCCAGAAGGATTCTATCGCACGAATGCAGGTCTTGACCAAGCAATTGCAAGAGGTCTGGCTTATGCGCCATATGCCGACCTTATCTGGTGTGAGACTTCTGAACCTAATCTAGCCGATGCTCGCCGCTTTGCCGAAGCGATCCATGCAGAGTTCCCGGGCAAACTGCTAGCATACAATTGTTCCCCATCATTTAACTGGAAAGCGAAATTAAGTGATGAAGAGATTGCAAATTATCAGGTGGAATTGGGTAAATTGGGTTATAAATTCCAATTCGTTACACTTGCAGGCTTCCACTCATTGAATCATAGCATGTTCAACCTTGCTCTTGGTTATAAAGACCGCGGCATGGCTGCATACTCAGAACTTCAACAAGCGGAGTTCGCTAGTGAGCCAGACGGCTATACGGCAACACGCCATCAGCGTGAAGTGGGAACTGGTTACTTTGATGAAGTGGCACAAGTCGTTTCTGGTGGAACATCATCCACAACAGCGCTTGCAGGTTCTACTGAAACAGAACAATTCGAGACGTCAAAATAATTTTAGCTTAAAACCAAAAATCCGCCTTGTACCCAAGGCGGATTTTTAAATGGAAATGGTGAATGCTAATAGATGTCTGGAGTATCTTAAGTCGTTTTCTTCGTATCGCCGATAATGAAGATCCAGATGGCCTTGAAGACATTGGCACGCTGGAGTGTATTGAATATGACAAGTACGACAGGTCCTGCGATCAGACCTAGGAAACCGATCAATTTGAAGCCGATGAACAAGGCGATGAGAGTGGCAAGCGGATCCAAACCAATACTGGAAGAAAGTACTTTTGGCTCTATTAACTGACGCTGGACAACGACGATTATGTAAAGAACGGACAAACCGATTGCAAGACTTGTATTCCCGGCAATGAATTCAAAGATGATCCAAGGAATGAAAACCGTACCTGTACCTAAATAGGGGATGATGTCGACCAGTCCGCATATCAGGGCAATGGTAATCGAATAATTCACCCCCAAAATGAGAAATCCGATTAAAATCGTGACAGTCGTCAATGAAACAAGTGTGAATTGTGCACGGATAAATCCGAACAAAGCCCGTTTTAAGTCCCTGAATAAACGCTTGGCACCTGCAAAAATCTTATCAGGCAATACCTTTCCGGTCATGCGGTTAAAGGTATCCCAATCTTTGCTGATGAAGAAAGTGCCCAGCAGGGTAAAAAGGAGTGCCGTTGCTGTAGTTGGAAACCATCCGATGATTGTGGGGATGTTCTTCAAGAAAGCTTGAATGAAGCCGCTTACTCCGGTAGTGATGGATTCACCGATATTTTGGATATTCTTGAGGACTGTGTCCTGCTGATCGGTATCCAAATTATTGAACATGGCTGCTATTTGATTATAAAAAGGGATGACGGTGGACGCGATGTATGTTTCTATATAATCCACGATGGTTTCAATATGTTTCGGGATGACACCGGCCAGGTAATTGGTCCCTGAAATGATCTCGGTGACCAGTAATGTGATGAGGCCCGCAAATAAAAGGAAAATGAGTAATAGGGAAACAAATACAGCCAGCCCCCGTGGCAGCCTTCCTTTCCTTTCGAAAAAAGTGACCAGGGGATTCATCAAGAAAGCGATTATCATGGCAATGATGAATGGATATGTATATTTAGATAAATAAAACAAGGCAATTCCGCCTAAAATTATCCCTCCGATGACCAGTAAAGAGCGAATGAAACGATACATATATACCGGATTCAAGTCATATCCTCCTTCAATCATAAAGTTTGTATTATAATTGTAACGATGATGGAAAAGAAAGGAAAGATTCTTTCATCTTTCGGCTTAAATTTTTTCCGCCGATACATCGTTCCATAAATCATTTTTCTCCCAGGAAATACGGGAGTTTGTTATGTTAAAATAACAAAAACAGAAGGAAGAAGGTGAAGGGAGAATGATCAACGGTCCTGTCGTATTTTTAATTCTGCTTGCTGCAATCGGTTGGTTTGGGAAAAATACCTCACTGATCATGGCTGCGGGTTTTCTTTTAAGCATGAAGCTGATCGGCCTTGACGCTAAAGTGTTTCCATACCTGGAAGCGAAAGGAATCAACCTGGGCGTTACGATCATTACGATTTCGGTACTCATACCCATAGCAAACGGGGCGATAGGTTTCAAGGAACTCGGAGACGCAATAAAATCTCCTTATGCCTGGATTGCGCTTGCATCTGGAATAGCGGTTGCGCTCATAGCGAAAAATGGGATTACGCTTTTATCACATGATCCGCACATTACCACGGCTCTTGTTTTTGGGACGATACTTGCAGTCGCATTATTCAAAGGTGTGGCTGTCGGTCCATTAATCGGGGCGGGAATTGCTTATTTATGCATGCAGATCTTTAATTTTTTTAAATGAAGCGAGTGGCAGAGGGGAGAAAAACCCGTCAGTCGTGGAGAAGGAAATTTTCTATTTAATGTTTCGTTTATTCTGCTTTGAGGCGAATTTTCAAAAAAACGTTTTGGATCGCATAAAAAAAAGCAAGAGAATATGTAGCTAATTTTTCTAATAAAATAATAATTTTTTCACATTTTAAGTGCTTTTCATTCCCAAAAAAGTGTTTATTGTTTATAATAATGTTGTAACTGCTCTGATTTATTAAAATTGGGATTCAGAATATCTTTGATATTTTTGAGGAATCTTAAAAAAAGATGTAGTTATTGAGCAAGCGCTCACTAGGAATAGCTACAAGCATTATTTTTAGATTTTCGTTTAAAGGATTATCGTACATTTTACTATTGTTGGGGTCATATTCTGTGAACGCTTCCAATACAAGATGTATGTCTTCTGCTAAAAAATAGATGGTTGTTTACAATAGCTAATTTCTTGGAAGCGCTATATTTATACGCTAATAGCAAGGGCATAGGGGAATATTTAGGAAAAGGAGAGATTTAGTATGACAGCAACAAAAGGTCTTGAAGGTGTGGTAGCAACAACTTCATCAGTAAGCTCCATCATCGATGACACATTAACGTATGTAGGTTATGACATCGATGATTTAGCTTCTAACGCAACATTCGAGGAAGTAATCTATCTTTTATGGCACGGAGCTCTTCCGAACAAAAGCCAATTAGAAGAATTAACTCAACAACTTGCTGAAAATGCTGAAATTCCAGCTGAAGTGGTTAATCACTTCAAAACATACCCAATCGATAAAGTACATCCAATGGGAGCTCTTCGCACTGCAGTATCTCTTCTGGGTCTTTATGATGAAGAAGCAGATGTAATGAGTGAAGATGCTAACTATCGTAAAGCAATCCGCATCCAAGCAAAAATCCCTACATTGGTAACAACTTTCGCTCGCATCCGTCAAGGGAAAGAAGCTGTTGCTCCACGTACTGATTTAAGCTTTGCTGCTAACTTCTTATATATGTTAAGCGGTAACGAACCAACGGCAATCGAAGAAGAAGCATTCAACAAAGCATTGGTTCTTCATGCTGACCATGAATTAAACGCTTCTACATTCACTGCACGCGTTTGTGTGGCTACATTATCTGATATCTATTCTGGCGTAACTTCTGCCATCGGCGCTTTAAAAGGCCCTCTTCACGGCGGAGCTAACGAACAAGTCATGAAAATGCTTACAGAAATTGGTTCAGTTGAAAACGTTGAGCCATATATCAACGAAAAATTAGCCAATAAAGAAAAAATCATGGGCTTTGGCCATCGTGTATACCGTAAAGGTGATCCTCGTGCTAAGCACCTTAAAGAAATGTCACGAAAACTGACTGAACTTACTGGACAACCGCAATATTATGATATGTCCATCAAAATTCATGAAATCGTAACCGGTCAAAAAAATCTTCCGCCGAACGTGGATTTCTATTCTGCTTCCGTATACCACAGTTTAGGTATCGAGCATGACCTATTTACACCAATCTTTGCTGTAAGCCGTGCTTCAGGCTGGATCGCTCACATCCTTGAGCAATATTCAAACAACCGCCTTATCCGTCCGCGTGCAGAGTATGTTGGACCAGGTATGCAAAAATACGTACCGATTGAAAAACGCTAATTAAAAGTTTTTTCGAAAAATCATTTTTTATTTCATCGAATTTGTAGTAAATTAATAGATGTGAGTAAAAAAGGTTAGTGGTTCTGCCCCATTAAATGGCAGGCCATCTAACCTTTGAATTTGAATCGGAGGTAAGAGACATGACACAAAGCCAAAAAATCACAGTTACTAACGGTGCTCTTAACGTACCAAACAATCCAATCGTTCCTTATATTGAGGGAGACGGAATCGGTCCTGATATCTGGGCTGCAGCATCCCGCGTTTTAGACGCAGCAGTTGAAAAAGCTTACAATGGCGAAAAGAAAATCGAATGGAAAGAAGTTTTAGCTGGACAAAAAGCATTTGACCAAACGGGCGAATGGCTTCCACAAGAAACTCTTGATGTCATTAACGAATATCTAATCGCTATTAAAGGACCTCTTACAACTCCAATCGGTGGCGGTATCCGCTCATTGAACGTTGCATTGCGTCAAGTATTGGACTTATTCGTATGTCTTCGTCCAGTACGTTACTTTGAAGGTGTACCTTCACCAGTTAAACGTCCAGAAGACACTGACATGGTCATCTTCCGTGAAAACACTGAAGATATCTATGCTGGTATCGAATATGCAAAAGGTTCTGACGAAGCTAAAAAATTAATCGAATTCCTGCAAAATGAATTCGGTGTTCAAAAAATTCGTTTCCCTGAAACTTCAGGTATCGGAATTAAACCGATTTCCGAAGAAGGTACGAAACGTCTTGTTCGCTCTGCACTTAACTATGCGATCAAAGAAGGCCGTAAGTCATTAACGCTTGTTCATAAAGGTAACATCATGAAGTTCACTGAAGGTGCATTCAAAACTTGGGGTTATGAAGTTGCAGAACAAGAATTCGCCGATAAAGTGTTCACATGGAACCAATATGACAAAATTAAAGAAGCTGAAGGCACTGAAGCTGCTAACAAAGCACAATCTGCTGCTGAAGCTGAAGGCAAAATCATCGTTAAAGATTCAATTGCTGATATCTTCTTACAACAAATCCTGACTCGTCCTAAAGAGTTTGATGTTGTTGCAACAATGAACTTGAACGGAGATTACATTTCTGATGCATTAGCTGCACAAGTTGGCGGAATCGGTATCGCTCCAGGAGCAAACATCAACTACGAAACTGGACATGCCATCTTCGAAGCAACTCACGGAACGGCTCCTAAATATGCTGGTCTTGATAAAGTTAACCCATCTTCAGTTCTTCTTTCAGGCGTTCTTTTACTTGAGCACCTTGGCTGGAACGAAGCTGCAGACAGCATCACTAAATCAGTGGAACAAACAATCGCTTCTAAAGTTGTTACATACGACTTTGCCCGCCTAATGGAAGGTGCAACGGAAGTTAAATGTTCTGAGTTCGCAGACGAGCTTATCAAAAACCTTAAATAATTCATTACATGCTTTCTGGAAAAGTGCCTGAATGGGCTGCTTTTCCAGGAAGCTTATATTTCATGAGGATGTTAAAAGTATTCCAAAAGTATTCATAATATTTTAAGGAGGAAATAACATGTCTAAACGTAAAAAAATCACAGTTGTAGGTGCTGGATTCACTGGTGCTACAGCAGCATTCTTAGCCGCTCAAAAAGAACTTGGCGATATCGTTTTAGTTGATATCCCGCAAGCTGAAAACCCTACTAAAGGTAAAGCCCTTGATATGGCGGAAGCAGGACCTGTCCTAGGTTTCGATGCTAACATCATCGGTACATCCGACTATGCAGAAACAGCGGATTCCGACGTAGTGATCATCACTGCCGGAATTGCCCGTAAACCCGGCATGAGCCGTGACGACTTAGTTCAAACTAACCAAAAAGTTATGATATCAGTAACAAAAGAAGTCGTTAAATATTCCCCTAACACAACCATCATCGTTTTGACTAACCCTGTAGATGCAATGACTTACACTGTTTACAAAGAATCAGGTTTCCCTAAAGAACGCGTTATCGGACAATCAGGTGTCCTTGATACAGCTCGTTTCCGTACTTTCGTAGCTCAAGAATTAAACTTATCGGTTAAAGATGTAACTGGCTTCGTACTTGGTGGACACGGAGATGATATGGTTCCATTGGTACGTTACTCTTATGCAGGAGGGATTCCTTTGGAAACATTGATCCCCCAAGATCGTTTAGAAGCAATCGTGGCTCGTACCCGCACTGGCGGCGGAGAAATCGTCAACCTTCTTGGAAACGGAAGCGCCTATTATGCACCGGCAGCATCTTTAGTGGAAATGGCTGAAGCGATCCTTAAAGACCAACGTCGCGTTCTTCCGTCCATCGCTTATCTTGAAGGTGAATATGGATTTGAAGGTATCTACCTTGGAGTGCCGACTGTTCTGGGTGCAAAGGGCATTGAACAAATCATCGAACTGGAATTGACTGAAGACGAAAAAGCGTCACTTTCAAAATCAGTTGAATCAGTTAAAGCAGTAATGCAAGTCCTTCAATAATTGAACATGATCAGACTGTTCGGATATAGGGAGAAAAGGCCATGGTCTTTTTCCGATTCCGGACAGTTTTTTTCGCTTCAAAAGTCCTGAGAACTTATGAACTCCCTGCTGAAGACAAGGAATAACTTACTTTCCGTTTTTTTTATGTGTAAATTTCATATAATATTCTTTATAATGGAATTGGATGAGTAGACCAAGAAATTGGTCTTTTGGGTAATACATAATTCAGGAGGATCTAATGTCAAAGAAAATTCTCGTAGTGGATGATGAACAATCAATAGTTACCTTACTTCAGTACAATTTAGAACAAGCAGGCTATTCGGTGATCACAGCTTTGGATGGAGAACAAGGGCTGGAGGCTGCCGTGGATATACGCCCCGATTTAGTGGTATTGGATTTGATGCTGCCTAAAATGGACGGGCTTGAAGTATGTAAGCAGCTTCGCCAGCAAAAAATCAATATACCGATCTTGATGCTGACAGCTAAGGACGATGAATTTGACAAGGTGCTGGGACTTGAACTAGGGGCGGATGATTATTTGACCAAGCCATTCAGTCCTAGGGAGGTAGTGGCCCGGATTAAAGCCATTTTAAGAAGATCCCAGTTACAAGCTAACGGCGGTGATTCAAGTCAGGATCTGGAAGATGGCCTCTTGAAATTAGGGGAATTGAAAGTGTTTCCGGAACGATACGAAGCATTCTTTGATGAACAGCAATTAGAATTGACTCCAAAGGAATTTGAATTACTTTTATATCTGGCGAAGAATAAAGGAAGAGTGCTGACCAGGGATCAACTGCTGAGTGCAGTATGGAATTATGATTTCGCGGGAGACTCACGAATCGTCGATGTCCATATTAGCCATCTTCGGGAAAAAATAGAAAAAGATACAAAAAAACCTTTATATATTAAAACGATAAGGGGCTTGGGGTATAAGCTTGAGGAGCCTAAAAAAGAATGACGACCTATCGTAAAAAGCTCTTATTTACCCTCATCACACTGGTGATGGTCGTCCTGATGGCCGTGGGCTTTTTATTGGGACACTTGTTCAAAAGCTATTATATTAAAACGTTCAATGACCGTATAAAGAACGAAACATTTTTCATTTCTACATATATTCAGGAGCATGGCGGGATTGACTCCTTTTTGGAAAAAGGGAAGACGGCAAAACTGACACCCCTTTTAGATTCGAATTTAACCATTCTCTCCACGAATGGGGAAATATTATACGATTCGACAACATCCAATGAAATATTTAAAGGCCATGCCAATGTCCTTCGTAAAATAACTTTGGAAAAAGGGCTTAAGCAAGGGGAAGGGTATGAAGTGGTCGAAGGCGAATCGGACCTCCATTATTATTGGAAGACGATTGAAAAGGATGGAAAGATTGAAGGCTTTGTCGTACATAGCAATGAAATAGAGGCCATCAATCAAGTGAATAAACAAATGTGGCAAATATTGATCATTTGTTTAGGGGTTGCCTTGATCATCATTCTCATGCTTGCGAGCAAAATCACTTCATATTATACGCGTCCAATCGAGGAGGCGACGATGGCTGCCATTGAACTGGCAAAAGGGAATTATGGAACCAGGACATTCGGGCGGCATTCGGATGAAACGGGAATGCTGACAACTTCCTTGAACATATTGGCGAGGAATCTTCAGGAAACAGAGATAGCGAGGGAAATGAATCAGGATCGTTTGGAAACACTTGTTGAAAACATCGGTAGTGGTGTCTTGCTGATAGACAGTAAAGGGTATACTACATTAATCAACCGGGAATTCAAGAAAAGTTTTCGTGTGAACTCCGCTACGTTTTTGTTTCAGGAATATTATTCGGTCATTAAAGATCAGGAAGTCATAGCCATCATCGAAGAAATCTTTCGAACGGAAAAGACGATTAAACGACAGGTGAAAATACCACTTGCCATAGAACGTAAGCATTTTGAGATTTATGGGGCTCCCATTATCGGGAATCACGATGAATGGAAGGGGATCCTCCTCATTTTCCATGATATCACCGAATTGAAAAGGCTCGAGCAGATGCGGAAGGATTTCGTGGCTAATGTGTCCCATGAATTGAGAACCCCGATCACTTCTATAAAAGGCTTTTCTGAAACATTGTTGGATGGCGCCTTAAAGGACGAAAAGACCTTAAAACACTTTTTAACGATTATCCTGAAAGAAAGTGATCGGCTGCAGGAACTCATTCAGGAGCTTCTGAATTTATCCAAAATGGAGCAACAGGAGTTCGTTTTAAACGCAGGGGTCGTGGATATTACGAAAGTGCTTGGTGAAATACAAGAGATGCTTATAGGCAAGCTGAAAGAAAAAGATGTATCCCTTGAAATTAAAACATCACCGGAACCAGTATTAGTTGAAGGGGAATCTGACAGGATCAAGCAGGTTTTCATCAATTTGATTACGAACGCATTGACCTATACACCAAATGGCGGCAGGGTCACCGTTGATATCATTGAAAATGAACAGACGGTCGATATAGCAGTGCAAGACAGCGGGATCGGCATCGAAGAAAAAGAACTGCCGAGGATCTTTGAACGATTTTATCGGATCGATAAGGCGAGGAGCCGCGATTCAGGAGGAACGGGCATTGGACTGGCAATCGTCAAGCATATAATAGAAGTCCATAAAGGTAAAATCAATGTGGAAAGCACACCTGGAACCGGGACGACTTTTACAGTCACATTAAATAAAAGCTTAAAAGGAATGTAGCGGGTTTCTTATTTACATGTCCTTTACAATTCCTTAAAACGGACTTCATAATGCAGGGGTACAATGGTTCTAACCCCTCATCCAAGGAGTTAAACATTGACAGAGACATAGTCTCTGTCTTTTATTTTTGGCTATATTTCCCTGGAACGATTCCTCTATCCTATTTTCCTGGAAAAATATTTGATTTTTATGAAACTTTAGGCCCTTCCTTGCGTAAATAAGATATAACTGCAAAGAAGGGGTGATACATATCGTTAGCTTAAAAAGGATATATACGATCACAGGACTTGTCTTTCTTATTTTAATTTTAGGTGTAGTTGCGATATCGACCTGGTACACGGTTGATGAATCCGATCAAGCTGTCATCATGACGTTTGGTAAAGTGGAGCAAACGATAACGGAACCAGGACTTCACTTTAAACTGCCTTGGCCCATTCAATCCGTCGAGAAATTATCCAAAGAAACATTCAGTCTTAAATTTGGATATAAGGAAGAGGATGGAGAGGTGAAGGATTACCCGAGCGAGACCAAAATGATTACGGGTGATGAAAATATTGTGCTGGCCGACCTGGTGGTCCAGTGGAAAATCACCGACCCTCCAAAATATCTATACAATGCAGAGGATCCAGAAAAAATATTATACGATACGACTTCAGCTGCATTACGGAGCATTATCGGCAGCACGAAAATCGATGATGCCCTTACATCCGGTAAAGCGCAAATCGAAGCGGATGTACGCGATTTATTATCACAGCTAATGGAGAAATATGATGTCGGGATTTCCATATCTGCGGTTAAACTCCAGGACGTGGAGTTACCGAATGAAGAAGTGCGGAAAGCATTTACCAATGTAACGGATGCCCGGGAAACGGCGAATACGAAAATCAACGAAGCGGATAAATATGAAAATAAACGTATGAATGAAGCAGAAGGGGAAAAAGATGCCCTCATTTCACAGGCTAATGGGGATAAAGCTGCCCGTACCGAAGCTGCCCGCGGGGATGTAGCGGTCTTTGAAAAATTACTTAGTGAGTATAAGGGCAACAAGGGGATTACGAAGGACCGCCTCATTATTGAAACCCTTGAGGAAGTAATGCCGAATGCAGAGATTTATATTATGAATGATGATGGAAACACCATGAAGTACTTGCCGCTTCGCTCGCTTGAAAAGGAGGAAACGAAAAAAACTCCTGCCTCCGATGAAGCCGCTATACCTGAAGAAGAAACGAACAAAGCGAATGCATCGGAAGAAAAAGCGACAGGGGAAGGGGGCACTAAACAATGAGCGGAAAAATAATAGATTTCTCTGAGTTGAAAAAAGGGGATTTTCATTGGAGGGGCTATGTGAGAATCGGCATTTTCCTGATTATTTTCATCGCGTTGCTGCTAATCATCCTCACCAATGTCTATATCGTCAAAGAGGGCGAATACAAAGTCGTCCGCCAATTCGGTGAGGTGGTAAGGATCGATAAGACACCGGGATTGAAGGCGAAGGTGCCATTCATACAGAGTATCATGACCCTGCCGAAGTATCAGATGACTTCTGATGTTTCCGAAGCGGAAATCAATACGAAAGATAAAAAGCGGATGCTGATCGATAACTATGCAGTTTGGAGAATAGAAGATCCGAAGAAATTGATTACAAATGCAAGGACACTAGAGAATGCCGAAACGAAAATGGAAGAGTTCATCTATTCGGCAGTTCGTTCTGAGCTTGGCCAGCTGAATTATGACGAGATCATCAATGATGAGAAGTCATCAAGGGGAAGTTTAAACGACCGCATAACCGAAAAAGTCAACGATCTGCTGCAAAAGGACAGCTATGGAATCAGCTTGACGGATGTCCGGATAAAGCGGACTGACTTGCCCTCCGAAAACGAAGCATCCGTCTTCAAGAGGATGATTTCCGAGCGGGAATCGAAAGCGCAAGAATACTTATCCAAAGGTGATGCGAAGAAAAACCGTATCATTGCGGATACTGATCGAAAAGTGAAAGAATTGCTCTCCACTGCAGAGGCTGATGCAGAAGTGATCAGGGCTGAAGGTGAAGGGGAAGCAGCGAAAATCTATAATAAGTCGTTTTCCAAAGACCCCGAATTCTATAAACTATACCGGACTCTTGAATCCTACAAAAAAACGATTGGTGATCAAACGGTCATCGTTCTGCCTTCGGATTCCCCTTATGCCAGCCTGTTAATGGGAAATACTAAATAACCTTGATGCCGTCATTTTTCTTTCCGCTTCTACTCATGGTAGAATAGAGAAAGAAAATGAACGGCTTTTTGCGTTTTAATATAGAAGCTACAACTACATAAACCTGTATGACTGGAGGAAGACGGATTTGGATAAAAAGTTAGTACTTATAGATGGAAACAGCATTGCATACCGTGCGTTTTTTGCGCTTCCGCTCTTGAATAATGATAAGGGGGTCCATACGAATTCCGTGTACGGATTCACCATGATGCTCAATCGCATTCTCGAAGAAGAAAAGCCAACCCACATACTTGTGGCATTCGATGCTGGTAAAACGACATTCAGACATGCATCATTTAAAGAATATAAGGGCGGGCGCCAAAAAACGCCCCCGGAACTATCGGAGCAATTCCCTTTCATTCGCGAACTGCTTGATTGTTTTCAAATAAAAAGGTATGAACTGGAGAACTACGAAGCCGATGATATTATCGGTACGCTGTCTTTACAAGCGGAAAAAGATGGTTTTGAAGTGAAGGTCATTTCAGGTGATAAGGATTTAACACAATTATCCTCCCCTAGTACGACGGTTTCCATCACGAAAAAGGGGATTACTGAAATTGAGGAATACACTCCAAAGCATATACATGAAAAATACGGCCTATCCCCATTGCAAATCATTGATTTAAAAGGGTTGATGGGAGATGCTTCCGACAATATTCCCGGTATTCCGGGTGTAGGTGAAAAGACTGCCCTTAAATTATTGCATCAATTCGAAACGGTTGAAAACCTTCTGCAGTCGATTGATGAGGTAAGCGGACAAAAATTGAAAGAGAAAATAGAAGAACATAGAGACCTGGCCCTATTGAGCAAAGAGCTGGCTACGATAACGAGGGAAGCGCCGCTTGAAGTTTCCGTAAACGAGACCGAGTACACTGGCATGGATCAGGATCGAGTCATCTCATTCTATAAGGAGCTTGGTTTTTCGACTTTGCTCGATAAATTGGATGTAACGGAAAGTACACCGCTTGAACAGGAGAAGATAGAAGTGCACACGTCCGAAATGACAGAAGCAATGTTTGCGGATGAAAGTGCCTTATATGTTGAGATTTTAGAAGATAATTATCATCATGCCGATATTAGGGGAATCGCCATCAGTAATGAACAAGGTAATTTTTACTTCAATGGGGATGATGCTCTGAGTTCCGGGGCATTTATATCCTGGGCAGAGGATGAAACAAAAAAGAAAACGGTTTTCGATGCGAAGCGTACGGTTGTGGCACTGCGTCATCGGGGAGTCGAAATAAAAGGCATCGATTTTGATGTATTTTTGGCATCCTATATCCTGAATCCCGCAGAGTCAGTGGACGAAGTGGCAGAAATCACGAAAACTCAAGGTACGACCCGTCTTGAAACAGATGATGTTTTTTATGGAAAAGGTGCAAAACGCAAAATACCTGAGGAAGCGGAATTGAGGGAGCATATCGCCAGAAAATCGAAGGCGATCCTTTCTCTGAAAGAACCGATGATCGATAAGCTGCAAGAGTTCGAGCAATTTCACCTGTTTACGGAACTGGAGCTGCCACTGTCGATCATTCTGGCCAATATGGAATGGCAGGGAATCAAGGTGGATATAGGCCGATTGAAAAGCATGGGACAGGAGTTAGCCGTTCGCTTAAGAAACATCGAAGCCCGAATTTTTGATTTGGCTGGAGAGGCGTTCAATATCAATTCACCTAAACAGCTCGGGGCCATCCTGTTTGAAAAGTTGGAGCTTCCAGTCATGAAGAAAACCAAAACAGGATATTCGACTTCAGCCGATGTGCTGGAAAAACTGGAGAGCAAGCATGATATCGTTAAGGAGATATTGCTATATCGCCAGCTTGGTAAGTTGCAATCAACTTATATTGAAGGGTTGCTTAAAGTGGTCAATGGCAAAACGGACAAGGTGCACACCCGGTTCAACCAAGCATTGACCCAGACCGGCCGGTTAAGTTCTACAGATCCCAATCTGCAGAATATCCCGATCAGACTGGAAGAAGGAAGGAAAATCAGGCAGGCCTTCATTCCTTCCGAAAAGGATTGGATCATTTTTGCTGCCGATTACTCACAGATCGAGTTACGCGTCCTGGCGCATATCGCCAATGACAGCGGATTGGTGGAAGCATTCCAGGCCGGGATGGACATCCATACAAGGACAGCCATGGATGTATTCCACGTACCGGCAGAGCAAGTCACGGCGAACATGAGGCGCCATGCCAAAGCGGTCAACTTCGGAATCGTTTATGGTATAAGTGACTACGGGCTATCGCAAAGTCTCGGCATCACGAGAAAAGAAGCGGGAGAGTTCATCGAGAAGTATTTAAGAAGCTTTCCTGGTGTTCAGGAATATATGGAAGAAAGCATACATGAGGCCCGTCAAAAAGGATATAGCACGACTCTGATGCAAAGAAGGCGCTATATACCTGAGATAACAAGCAGGAATTTCAACATCAGGAGCTTTGCCGAACGGACAGCGATGAACACGCCGATTCAAGGCAGTGCCGCGGATATCATCAAGCTAGCCATGATAAACATGAATAAGCGCCTGAAACGGGAAGGTCTTAAAACGAGAATGCTTCTGCAGGTGCATGATGAATTGATTTTTGAAACGCCTCCCGAGGAACTCGAAATCCTTAAAGTGATCGTTCCGGAGGAAATGGAAAATGCCATTGAACTGAACGTGCCCCTTAAAGTGGATTATGCTTTTGGGCCAACATGGTTTGATGCCAAATAATTAAAGATAGGTGATTGCAATGCCAGAACTTCCAGAAGTGGAAACAGTCAGAAGAACGTTAGAGCAGCTCGTGCTCGGAAAAGAAATCAAGGAAGTGTCAGTCTTCTGGCCAAAGATCATAAAAGCGCCTGAACCTGTCGAACAGTTTCAGGATGCTTTAAGGGGACAGACGATTACGGGAATAGGTCGTCGGGGCAAGTTCCTCATTTTCACCTTGGATGATTATTCATTGGTTTCGCATTTAAGAATGGAAGGGAAATACGGCGTGCATCCAAAAGAAGAGCCGTATGATAAGCATACCCATGTGATCTTCACTTTCACGGATGGCAGTGAACTCAGGTACAGGGATGTCCGGAAATTCGGAACGATGCATCTATTTGCCAAAGGGGAAGAACTTGAGCGGCTGCCACTGTTGCATTTAGGGCCTGAACCGTTGTCTGAAGATTTTACTGTCGAGGGGCTAAGTGGCAAGTTGGCAAGAACCAACAGGAAAATCAAGCCCGTTCTCCTTGATCAAACGGTTGTCGTAGGCATTGGGAATATATATGTAGACGAGTCGTTATTCCGTTCCGGTATCCATCCGGAGAGAATCGCTTCTTCACTCTCGTTGCAGGAAATCAAAACGTTGCATGCAGAAATCATCGCGACGTTAGGTGAAGCTGTGGAAAAAGGCGGGAGTACGATTCGTTCATATATTAATTCCCAAGGGCAAATCGGCATGTTTCAGTTGGAACTTAATGTTTATGGACGAAAAGGCGAGAACTGCAAAACATGCGGCACGCCACTTGAAAAACTGGTCGTTGCAGGACGCGGCACACATATTTGCCCGTCATGCCAGCCGTTAAAATAGGTAATGTTTTTTCAAACACATCGGATTGGCTCCATCCATATACTAGGGTAGCAACGAGTAGGGAAGGAGTATTATTCCGATGTGGTTACAAATTATTTTTCTAGCTTTTGCAGTTAGTATTGACGGATTTGGCGTAGGTATGACATTCGGTATGCGGAAGATGAAAATCCCCTTAAGGTCAATAGCGGTCATCTCGTTTTGTTCTGCATTGAGTTTAGGTATTGCGATGGTCATCGGACAATTCATCAGTCAGCTCATATCGGTCGGGGCGGCTGAAAAAACGGGTGGCATCATCCTCATTTTCCTTGGTGCCTGGATGGTATACCAGTATTTTAAGCCTGAAAAAGATTTGAAAGATGATAGATATCATGAAAAGATCATCTTTAATTTTGAAATTAAATCACTTGGGGTAGTCATTAATATTTTACAAAAACCATTGAATGCCGATTTTGATAAATCAGGTACGATTACGGGTGTTGAAGCGCTTGTTCTGGGATTTGCACTTTCGCTGGATGCGTTCGGTGCCGGAGTTGGCGCGGCTATGATCGGCATTTCACCGATTATCCTTGCAGGTTGCATCGCTGTTATGAGTTCAATTTTCATTTGGAGCGGGCTTCAAAGCGGGAAATTGCTTTCAAATAATAAAGTTGTCCAGCGATTGACCTTTCTTCCAGGTGTACTGTTGATTATCATCGGTATATTCAAGTTATGATACATGGTTAAAAGGGGGAGCTTATGGGACAAATCATTGGAATCACCGGGGGCATCGCCAGTGGGAAAAGCACCGTCAGCCTTTATTTACAGGAACTCGGATTCACGATTGTCGATGCAGATCTGGCTTCCCGTGCCGTCGTTGAGCCGGGTGAAGAAGCCTATCATCAAGTTGTGAAGGCATTTGGTGAAGATATCTTATTGCCGGATGGGAATATAGATCGCGTAAAGCTCGGGTCGATCATATTTAATGATCAGGAAAAGAGATTACTATTGAATGGCATCGTGCATCCTGCCGTCAGGAAATGGATGCGCCTCAAAACGGAAGAGGCACTATCATCAGGGGAAGAAACGGTGTTCATGGATATTCCGCTCCTATTCGAAAGTAAGCTGACATTCATGGTGGAAAAGACGCTTTTGATCTATGTGGATGAGCAAGTTCAATTGCAGCGATTAATGAACAGGAATGGTCTTTCGGAGACGGAGGCACTAGCCAGGATCAATTCGCAAATGCCTTTGGCCGATAAAAAGGCTTTAGCGGATGCCATCGTCGACAATAATGGGGACATTAATGAAACGAAGAGGCAAGTGAAGTCCATACTTCGCGAATGGCATGTCATATAATTATGATAAAAAAGAAGAAACCACCCGGTTTCTTCTTTTTGTGTTGAAAAAATAAACACAATCCGCATTTTTATTAGCACAATTCCTCTGAATTATGTTATACTAATTACATGTGGAAGGTAATAAGTATAACACTAATATTTTCTGGAGGGTCCGAACAATGAATTCAAGAATAGCGATTAACGGGTTTGGGAGAATTGGAAGAATGGTTTTCCGAAAGGCCATATTAGATGAGAGTTTGGACATTGTTGCCATTAATGCAAGCTATCCAGCTGAAACTTTAGCACACTTACTAAAATATGATACGATACACGGTAAATTCGACGGTATCATTATAGCGGAAGATGATTCACTAGTAGTGAATGGCCGCCGAGTAAAATTAATAAATAACCGCGATCCAAAGCTATTGCCTTGGAAAGAGTTGGACATAGATATTGTAATTGAAGCTACGGGCAAATTCAATGATCGTTCTAAAGCGGCTCTTCATTTAGATGCAGGAGCAAAAAGAGTTATTTTATCAGCGCCGGGTAAAAATGAAGACGTTACCATTGTAATGGGTGTAAATGAGGAAGTGCTGGAAATTGACAAGCATTTCGTCATATCCAATGCATCTTGTACAACCAACTGTCTTGGACCGGTTGCAAAAGTGCTTGATGAAAAATTCGGCATAAACAACGGTTTAATGACGACGATACATTCTTATACAAATGATCAAAATAATATCGATAACCCGCATAAAGACTTAAGACGTGCCCGTGCCGCTGCGGAAAGCATGATTCCTACGACTACAGGAGCTGCAAAAGCCATCTCGCTAGTGTTGCCGCAATTAAAAGGCAAGCTTCATGGAATGGCGATTCGCGTACCGACACCTAACGTATCTCTAGTCGATCTTGTTGTGGATTTAAACCGTGATGTCACGATTGATGAAGTGAACCAAGCCTTCATCGATGCTTCAGAAAATGAACTCAAGGGAATTATGGAATTCACGATGGAACCTTTAGTTTCCAGTGATTTCAAAACGAATCCTCACTCTGCAATCATCGATGGTTTGACGACAATGATGATTGGGGACAGGAAAGTGAAAGTCCTTGCATGGTATGATAATGAGTGGGGTTACTCCAACCGGGTAGTGGACCTTGTGAAATTGGTGGGATCCGAGTTGAAAAAAACTTCCGAAGTCGAACTATCAGTAAAATAAAGAAAAGAAATCGAGCCTGCTAAAATTTTTTAGCGGGCTATTTTTAATGCAGTGACCCATCAATTCCCGGCTATTTTAAGGCGCTGAATAAATCCGGAAACAGAATTTCCCTTACATTGGAACCTTCGCTATAGCCCTATTGCATATAAAGTTTATCTTTCCAAAATTTTAATTTGGAGTTGCAAAAAAAATTCAAACAATATATACTATGAATCGTGAACTTCTTCAAAAGCGGTTTGCATGATGGCTACTTAAAGGGTTAGGACCTCTTTGGACTAACTTTCCCCCGTGGTAGTTATCAGAACTTATTTTTAAATCATGGTAAGGGGGAAGCTTAATATGGAAACAGCTTACACTATGGAAACAATGGGTAGACATGTCATTTCTGAACTTTGGGGTTGTGACTTTGAAAAACTGAACAATATCGATTTAATTGAAAAGATTTTTGTTGATGCTGCTTTGAAATCAGGTGCAGAGGTACGAGAAGTTGCCTTTCACAAATTTGCTCCACAAGGAGTCAGCGGGGTTGTCATCATTTCTGAATCACATTTAACGATTCACAGTTTTCCAGAACACGGCTATGCGAGCATCGATGTCTATACATGCGGTAACTTGGATCCGAATATTGCGGCAGATTATATTGCAGAAGCTTTGAATGCGCAAACACGTGAAAACATAGAATTACCACGTGGTTTAGGTCCTGTACAAATGAAAAAAGCCAATATAAGTGCCCTATAAAAACACGTATACACAGAGATGCCATGGGTGCATCTCTTTTTTAATGCAATGAATCGGCAGCCTGCTTCACATTATAGCAATGGATTGCCTTATAGCACAAAGACCTTGACAAAGGTGCTCCAAGGGCGGAACAAAAGTGCCTGCTGCTGGAAGTTACACTTTTTACTTGTACTGGCCGTTCCTTTTAATATAAGATTAAGATAGAGAAGTAAATCCTTGGGGAACATTTAGATAGGGGAGTCCTACATAAAATACGGAGCTGATAATGATGAAATGCCCATCATGTCAATATAACGGAACAAGAGTGCTCGATTCCAGGCCAGTCGATGAAAGTAAATCGATTCGACGACGCCGTGAATGCGAGGCATGTGGTTTTCGATTCACGACATTTGAAAAGGTGGAGGAAACACCGCTTATTGTAGTGAAAAAGGGCGGGACACGGGAAGAGTTCAGTCGTGATAAAATCCTGCGTGGCTTAATCAGGGCTTGCGAAAAACGCCCGGTTCCCTTGAAGGAACTAGAGCAAATTACCAGTTATGTAGAAAAAGAACTGCGCAACCAGGGCATATCGGAAGTGAAAAGCGACAATGTCGGCGAAATGGTAATGGACAAGCTGGCGGAAGTCGATGAGGTTGCCTATGTAAGGTTCGCATCCGTCTATCGACAATTTAAAGATATCAATGTCTTTATTGATGAATTGAAAGATTTAATAAATAAAGAAAGAAAGTAGAGCTGAAGATTCACTTTGGCTCTTTTTTCACTACATCTTTTGAAAGGTTTGAATGGAGATGTCAATGCATTGGCAAGAATTGCTCCCAGCGGATTCATATTTGGTCTCATCTGCGGGGCTGCTTCATGATTATGATCGGAAAATACTTACCCGACTATATCAACCTCTTATTGGACCTATCTGCATTAGCTTATATATGACGTTATGGAGTGAGCTGGAGGAAAACAGGCTATGGTCGGAAATCTCCTCACATTATCAATTAATGAATACCATCGGCCTTAAGTTAGGTGATATTTATGAAGCACGCCTTTTACTTGAAGGAATTGGTCTGTTGAATGTATATAAGAAATCGAAAAATGAAACGAAGGAATTCATCTATGAGTTAAACCCGCCGCTTTCGCCCCAGCAGTTTTTCACGGATGGAATGCTGAATATTTACTTATACAAAAAAATCGGCAAAGCGCAATTCAACCGGTTAAAGAGATTCTTTTGTGATGATCGTATCTTAACCGATCAATATGAAGGTGTGACTAAATCTTTTGCGGAAGTATTCTCATCAGATCATTTGGACTCTTTATATGTAACCGATGAAGCGAAAAACGAATGGAAACCGATGCCTGAGCAGCAATTCATCGATCGGACGGAAGGCGTCGAGCCATCGGGGTTTGACGACTTATTTGATTTTGACCTTTTATTTGCCGGGATGAAATCCTCGATCGTACCGAAAAAGGCCTTTACTCCGAAAATAAAAAGTACGATTGCCAAACTTGCTTTTTTATATGGCATTGATCCGCTGGAAATGCAAAAACTAGTAATGGATGCCGTTTCATTGGATGATGAGATCGATGAGGAAGTGCTCAGAAAGGCGGCAAGGGACTGGTATCAGATCGAACGGCAGGCAGATATGCCTTCCCTAGTCAATCGGGTGCAGCCGATTCGTGAACGGACACAAAAAGAAGAACCGAAAACACAGGAACAAGAGTTAATCCGTCATTTGGAGACGATTTCCCCGAGGGAGCGGCTGATGCAATTGTCTGGCGGTGCAGAGCCATCAAGCGGTGATCTGAAAGTGGTTGAGGGAGTGATGATCAATCAAAAGCTGAATCCGGGTGTCGTCAATGTCTTGATTGAATACGTCATGCTCAAAACGGATATGAAGTTCACGAAGGGCTATGTGGAAAAGCTGGCAGGCCATTGGGCAAGGCTGAAGGTCTCTACGGTCGTCGAGGCGATGGAACTGGCTAAAAATGAACATAGGAAATATCAGGACTGGGCTCAAGGAAGCAGGAATGCTGCGAAGGGCGGCCGGAAAAAGGCGATACGGGAAGAAGTGGTTCCGGAGTGGCTTGAGAAGAAAGAAGAAGCACAGCAGGAGCAGAATGGAGATCAGCCTGAATTGAATGCCCAGAAACGCGAGCTTCAGGAGAAATGGAAGCAGTGGAAAGCAGGAGGTGAAATGAACGATGGAAAAGATTAATAGATCCCTTAATAAATTGGCCAATACAAACCAATTTCAACAGCGTTATGAAAAGCTGAAGCAGGAGATTTTTGAAGACGAACAAGTGCGGTTATTTTTGAATGCCAACAGTTCGACGGTCACGAAGGAAATGATTGATAAAAATTTGGGGAAGCTTTATGAGTTCACTTCACAAAGCAATAAATGTGATAAATGTCCAAGCTTGAATGGCTGCATCAATATGATGCAAGGGTATTATCCCAAATTGGTGGTTCAAGGGAAGGCCCTGAACCTGAATTATGAAATCTGCCCGCGGAAATTGGCAGAGGATGAAAAGCGGAAACGGGAAAAATTGATCCGCAGCCTGTATGTACCGAAGGATATTTTAAAGGCCACCATTGAGGACTTTACCCAAACGGATAATGAAAACAAACGCTTGGGTGTTTTAAGTAAGGCGATGTCGTTCATTATGGAATATGAGCCAGGTAAAATGCAAAAAGGCTTATATATATATGGGAAATTCGGTGTTGGGAAAACGTACTTATTAGGTGCGATTGCCAATGAACTTGCAGAAAGGCAAATTTCCTCCCTTATTGTCTATGTCCCTGACTACTTGCGGGAACTTAAGGGATCGATAGGTGATAATACGGTCAATGAAAAAATTGAGATGGTGAAGACGGCCCCTGTCCTCATGCTGGATGATATTGGGGCGGAGTCCATGACGAGCTGGGGACGCGATGAGGTTTTTGGTCCGATTTTGCAATTTAGGATGCTGGAAAACCTGCCGACGTTTTTCACTTCGAATTTTGACCTGAATGGCCTGGAGAACCACCTAACATTTTCACAGCGCGGTGAGAAGGAAGAAGTGAAGGCGGCCAGGATAATGGAAAGAATTCAATATTTAGCGGAGCCGGTCAAGCTGGATGGCGTGAATCGGAGAAGGTGAAGGAAAGTGGTCTCTTAATGGAGGTCACTTTTTTCTTTTACAAGGCTCATCCTACTTCTAAACACGTCCCCATCCCCATATACATGAACAAAGAGGCAAGGGGGAAGGGGGGATGTCGTAGTGCAAATTTCGTTTCAAAACGATTCAGAGGCAATGAAATTACTGAATTTCGTTTCTGTCCATCCACTGGGGGCAGAATTTCAAGCATACATTCGATTTCTTCCGCAACAAGGCATGCATATGGATATGACGAAGTCTTCAGGTGATAAATGGCTAATTCTGCTTCGTGATGCATTTCATTCTTTTTTATTGGAAGAAAAGACGATTCCTGTTCTGGAGCAAATAATAGTCGGTAAATTTTTTTACAGGGAACGGGAAGAAATTGAAGCCATCATTGAAATTGCATCATCGATCATCGAGGCGGAAAGAGCCAGGGATCAAGATGGAGCATTCAGTACGGAGAAACGATCGATTGAGGAAGGACTTCAAAGTATCTTGGCTGGAAAGGTATCTTTTTCATTCGATTCTTTTACGACCTTCCGTTTAAAATCATTTCAGCACACTTTGGAAAAGTATGTCGTTAAGGCGATTGATGAATATAAGCTGGAGCAGGACTATCAAAATTTCATTGCCACGCTCCGTGATTGCCTTCATGGACAGGAGTCGAAATTAAGAAAGCTTCACCTGGTCAACCGGGATGGTTTTCATTTCTATGATCAGAAATACAGCAAGCTCGACCGGGCAAAAATCAATAGTATGATCGACAGGAAGCTTCTTGCCAAAAGTTCACTTTTTCTCGATACGGTGATACTTGCCCCGCTTTTATCGATTGCTCCTGAAAACTTGTGCATCTATACCGATGATAAGGAAGAAGGGCTGATCCAGACCATTTCAAGGATTTTCGAAGAACGGGCGACCATCTTGCCACTTTCGTCATTTTCGATGCATTTGAATGATCTTTCGTGGAAAAAAGAAAATTAACCTTGATTTTCACCGTATAACAAATTATAATTTCCTACATACTATTAAAAAACTAAAAGTTATGATGAGGACAAGGGTATTCTAGTCGCCGATTATCAGAGAGGGGAGCCAACAGGCTGTAAGCTTCCTATTCGCATGGAACACTTACCACCTTTAAACTTCGGCTCGGAAAGCAGGCATTCTGCGAATATGAGCTGACGGGAAGCTGCCGTTACCAAGTTACAAGTGCCATTTTGCCGTGAAAAGCAAGCTGGAACGAGGGTGGAACCGCGGGTTGATGATATTTATTACTAAGCTCGTCCCTGTTTTATACAGGGGCGGGCTTTTTTGTGTTGTAATGGAATCAAAAACCTGTAATTTGTCCGAACAATAAGAAGGAGTGAAACTGAATGTCAGAATTACTGAAAATATCTTTTCCTGACGGAGCGGTTAAGGAGTTTGCCAAAGGCACAACAACTGAAGACATCGCTGCATCCATCAGTCCTGGTTTAAGGAAAAAATCCATTGCCGGAAAATTCAATGGTGAATTATATGATTTGAAACGTCCGATTGAACAAGATGGTACAATCGAAATCGTCACACAGGACGCAGCGGATGCTCTTGAAGTATTGCGTCACAGTACAGCACACTTGATGGCACAAGCGATCAAACGTTTGTACAAAAACGCTAAATTCGGAGTGGGTCCAGTCATCGAGGGCGGCTTTTACTATGATATGGATCTAGAGGAATCATTGACTCCTGAAGACCTTCCATTGATTGAAAAAGAAATGAAGAAAATCGTCAACGAAAACTTGGAAATTTCCCGCATAGAAGTGAGTCGTGATGAAGCGATTTCCCGTTTTAAAGAAATCGGCGACGAGTATAAGTTGGAGTTGATCGATGCGATTCCTGCCGATCAGCAGGTAACGCTTTATGAGCAGGGTGAATTCTTTGACCTTTGTCGTGGAATTCATGTTCCATCAACGGGGAAAATCAAAGAGTTCAAGCTATTGAGCATCGCTGGAGCATACTGGAGAGGCGATAGCAAAAATAAAATGCTTCAACGCATTTACGGTACGGCTTTCTATAAAAAAGAAGATTTGGCCGAACACCTGCGTTTCCTTGAAGAAGCCAAAGAACGTGACCATCGTAAAATTGGTAAAGAATTGAACTTGTTCATGAGCTCACAAAAAGTGGGACAAGGGTTGCCGATGTGGTTGCCAAAAGGCGCGACCATCCGTCGGACAATCGAAAGATACATCGTGGACAAGGAAGAACGTTTGGGCTATGACCATGTCTACACACCTGTAATGGGAAGCGTGGACCTTTATAAAACATCTGGACACTGGGATCATTACCAGGACGGCATGTTCCCTGCCATGGAGATGGAAAACGAACAGCTTGTCCTGCGTCCGATGAACTGTCCGCATCACATGATGGTCTATAAAAACAGTATCCACAGCTATCGCGAACTGCCAATTCGGATTGCCGAGCTAGGCTTGATGCACCGCTATGAAATGTCAGGTGCCCTTTCAGGCCTTCAGCGTGTACGTGGAATGACATTGAATGATGCGCACATTTTCGTCCGTCCGGACCAAATCAAAGAAGAGTTCAAGCGCGTTGTGAACCTGGTTCTGGAAGTATATAAAGATTTCGATATCAAGGATTATTCATTCCGACTGTCTTATCGCGATCCTCAGGATACAGAAAAATACTTCGATGATGATGACATGTGGGAAAAAGCACAAAGCATGTTAAAAGTCGCCATGGATGAACTTGGCCTGGATTACTTTGAAGCGGAAGGTGAAGCGGCATTCTATGGTCCTAAGCTTGATGTTCAGGTGCGTACTGCCTTAGGGAAAGATGAAACGCTTTCCACTGTTCAGCTTGATTTCTTGCTTCCTGAACGTTTTGATCTTAATTACGTCGGTGAGGACGGCAAGCAGCATCGTCCGGTCGTTATCCACCGCGGCGTCGTTTCCACAATGGAACGTTTTGTCGCTTACTTGATCGAAGAATATAAGGGGGCATTCCCGACTTGGCTTGCACCTATCCAAGCACAAGTGATCCCGGTCTCACCTGAAGTGCACTTGGATTATGCGAAAGAAGTACAGGAAAAACTTAAAGCGCAAGGCATTCGTGTCGACCTGGATACACGTGACGAGAAAATCGGTTACAAAATCCGTGAAGCGCAAATGCAAAAAATCCCGTACATGCTCGTTGTTGGAGACAATGAAGCCAAAGAAGGCAGTGTGAATGTACGTAAATACGGTGAACAAAAATCCGAAACAATCGCTTTTGAAGATTTCGTTTCAGCTATTAAGGCGGAAGTGAGCCGTTAAAAGCACAAAGAGGGGCACATATAGTTGTGTCCCTCTTTATAATTATGGCATGATAAAATGATACCATCATGTGAAAATATGTACAGCAATGAAAAGGAGGGTCAGCATGAAAAAGAAATTTTCTTATCTATTCGGACCGACATTCCTTGTCATCATCATCTTATTGTTATTGGATGATTATCGACAATATGCCATTGTCCCGGTCCTGCTTTTTTGGATAGTCCTATTTTCCTGGGACACCATCGAGAAAAAGAAAAAGGCGAAAGAAAACTCCTAGCATTTGATGGCTTCGATCAGTATGGACTGTAACCAAAGGGGGAATGGGGATAAATGGAGATAAGAAAGGCTTCAAGGAAAGACGCGGGTAACTTGGCTGCTTTGTTCAATCATGTTGAAGATTCCGGGTATATGCTGTTCAACCCTGGGGAAAGAAAAGCAACGGGGGAACAAATGGAAAAGCAAATGGAGCAAATCGAAAAAAATCCCCTTTCCGTTTTCCTCGTTGCTGGAAGCGGCCATGAGTTGATGGGTTACCTAATCTTATTGGGCAATCAAATGGGCCGAACGAGGCACTCAGCCAAAATCGTCATCGGCATCAATGAACAGGACAGAGGAAAAGGCATCGGTACGAAGCTATTTCAGAAAATGGAGGAGCATGCACGGACAAAAGAAATACGGCGCTTGGAATTGTCCGTGATCGCAAACAACGCCCCTGCGCTTTCCTTATATCGAAAGATGGGTTTTGAAAAGGAAGGGATAAAGCGGGAATCACTGTTTTTTGATGGAAAGTATCATGATGAATATTTTTTGTCCAAATTACTTTAAAAAACGTATTGTCAAATAACTGAATGTCTGATAATATTAATTTTGTTGTGAAAAACGAATAAATTAGCATTTGACAAGTCATCAGTGTTTATGATATATTTCTAAAGTGAATTGAATACGTGTTTGAGGAAAAGAAGAAGCACCCGCTTCTCACCTGGTTGACGCAAACAATGCAGTTAACAGGTCATGATTTGATTATTTGGATCTTTCTGAATGAGTCTATCAGTGTGGGTGCAGCATGCATCCACACTTTTTTATTATGATTATATCCTGTAAGCGAGTTGTGAGCGTGACCGAATTGATTCAAATATTCGTATTCGCCAATATCTTTGGAGGTGGCTAACTATTAGTAAAGACGCGATGGTAAACGAGGGCATCCGAGCCCGTGAAGTTCGTCTTATTGACCAAAACGGAGAACAACTTGGAATTAAAACGAAATTCGAAGCATTGGAAATTGCCGCTCGTGTAAATCTTGATCTAGTTTTAGTTGCTGCAAATGCAAAGCCTCCGGTAGCCCGGATCATGGACTACGGAAAACACCGCTTCGAGCAGCAAAAGAAAGACAAGGAAGCACGTAAAAATCAAAAAGTCATCAGTCTGAAAGAGGTTCGTTTGAGCCCGACGATTGAAGAACATGATTTCAATACGAAGCTTCGCAACGGTATTAAATTCCTTGAAAAAGGCGATAAAGTAAAAGCTTCTATCCGATTCAAAGGACGTGCCATTACGCATAAGGAAATTGGTCAACGTGTACTCGTTCGTTTTTCTGAAGCATGTAAAGAAGTGGCTACAATCGAGCAACACCCAAAAATGGACGGGCGCAGCATGTTCATTATCTTAGCACCGAAAAACGAAAAGTAATTGTAAAGTAATTTGTAATGAGGAGGAATACCTTATGCCTAAAATGAAAACTCACCGCGGATCTGCTAAACGTTTCAAAAAGACTGGATCCGGCAAACTTAAGCGTTCTAACGCTTACACAAGCCATTTATTTGCTAACAAATCTACTAAGCAAAAGCGTAAGCTTCGCAAAGCTAGCCTTGTAAGCAAAGGTGACTTCAAACGTATTCGTCATATGCTAGACAACATTAAATAAGTTCGATTTATCGAGTTAAATAGGAGGGAAATAACATGCCACGTGTAAAAGGCGGTACTGTTACTCGCAAACGTCGTAAAAAGGTAATAAAATTAGCTAAAGGTTACTATGGCGCGAAACATATTCTTTTCAAAGTAGCTAACCAACAAGTAATGAAGTCAGGAAACTATGCTTTCCGTGACCGTCGTCAAAAGAAACGTGATTTCCGCAAACTTTGGATCACTCGTATCAACGCTGCAGCACGCATCAACGGTCTTTCTTACAGCCGTTTAATGCATGGTCTAAAGCTTGCTGGTATCGAAGTGAACCGCAAAATGCTTGCTGATCTTGCTGTTGCTGACGAACAAGCATTTGCTCAATTAGCAACTGCTGCTAAACAACAATTAGACAAATAAGTCTGACTGATACAGCCACTCTCTTTTCAAGAGGGTGGCTTTTTACATATTTAAAGGAGGAAATGGGAATGCAGGGAGTATGGTTCATTGCTGCTTATATGATCATCACGAACATCATCGGATTTGCCTTAATGGGAATCGACAAGAGGAAAGCGCGAAATGGGGAGTACCGGATAAGCGAAAGGACACTTTGGTTTTGGGCGGTCATAGGCGGAGGGACTGGGTCCTATTTGGGGATGAAGCAATTCCGCCATAAGACGAAGCATGCCGCTTTTAAGTGGGGACTGCCCACATTGATGATTCTTCAGATGGCCTTATTGATCAAGATATTCATTCAATTGTAATATGTAGCCCGTATATTGTATATGCTTGTAGAAGCAGCAAAGAGTAGCTGGAGGGAGAGCATGAATGATAAACTGACACTTGTGATGAGCTACGTTCAATCTGGAAGCGTGTTTGCACCGTTGATTTTTATCACTTTTCATTTATTAAGGCAATTTTTATTCATTCCCGTCATTGTGGTTTGCATGTCTGGCGGAGTATTATTCGGGGCAGCCTTTGGAACCATCTATTCGGTAATCGGTTTGACGTTGTCCAGTATGGCCTTTTATTTCGTGATAGGCAAATTTCCGAAAACAAAGGATAGGCTGCTGCGGCTTAAGAATAAGCTGTTTGGAAATCGAAAGCTAAATAGCCGGCAAATTGCAGTACTGAGGCTAATCCCGTTCATACACTTTTACTTACTGTCGCTTTGCTTATTGGAATCCAATAAAGGGCTGAAAAATTATTTTTATCTGTCCTTCATGACCAATCTCCCTGTAGCATTCGTTTACACGGTTTTTGGCCACTATATTGCAGATTTCAGTCCAACGCTGATCGTCATCATTTTATTATCCTTAACCTTATTGATATATTTATTGAGGGAGAAGCAAACGGTCGTCCCTTGGAAGGAATTTTTTCGTTCAAATGATTAAAATAGAGCCTTGAGTCCATTTTTCTCAAGGCTCTTCATTACGTTTGATTTTTTTCATTCCTGCAAAAATTCCTTAACCGGGCTCTTCCAATCAATAACGGCATCCGGATATTGTTTTTTTATGGCTGCCTCGATTTTTAAGAAATCATTTCGCTTCAAGCCTTTCAGGCCGGCCACTTTTTTAGGCCATATGAAGATGGAGATGACCTCGAAGGAGCGTTCCGTCGTCCCTAAATACTTTTCCCCTTCAAACATCACCCCGTTGTACGTCAATAAAAAATTCTTTCGTATATTGGCTGTATCGTCGAGCAGAAAGAACTTTTTCTGTTCATGTGCCAGTTCTAATTTTCTTTTCGGATTAAATAGGTATTTGATGACTGTATATATTAAGAAAATGATGAGGGCCAAAAGAATGAACCGCATGATCAATACCATGGCGCTGCCTCCTTAAACAGAGTGATACCCTTCATTTACGTATGGGTTTTTAATAAGTTTCATTTATTTGATATAATTTAGGGGAAGTCGATAGAAAGAAGTGATGAAATTGAACATAGGTAAATTAATGGAAATGCAGGCAGCTTTGGATGAGCATATACAATTAAAGCATGATTTGGGTGCTGAAGATTTAGTGGAACGGAAGATACTTGCTCTTTTGGTGGAGCTTGGAGAGCTTGCCAATGAAACAAGATGTTTTAAATTCTGGAGTCTTAAAGGCCCTTCTGATAAAGAAACGATTTTGGCTGAATACGTGGATGGCATTCATTTCATTTTGTCACTAGGAATCGAACGGGGGTTTGTACCGGAAGTTCCATCCGCCCTCAAGGTGGATCAGGAGGATTTGACGGTTCAATTTACAGCTATTTACGGCTACATCAGTGAATTTCGCACACAGTTGACAGAGTCATCCTTCCAAAAGGTTTTTGCTGCGTATTTACATTTAGGGGAGTTGCTTGGATTTTCAGCAGTGGATGTGGAAAAAGCATATGTAAGCAAAAATGAAGTGAATTACGAAAGGCAAAAGCAAGGCTACTGATTGTTTATGCAATCGGTTTTCTGTATAATTATTCTTGTAATGTAAGTTATAGGGGGGTATAGGAATGGCTAAATTGGATGAAACGTTAAGGATGCTTGCTGACTTAACGGATGCTAAAGGCATCGCAGGAAATGAAAGTGAAGTAAGAAAAGTGATGACCGAATACATAACACCATTTGCGGATGAAATATCGACAGATGGCCTGGGAAGTTTGATTGCCAAGAAAACGGGTGATGAAAACGGACCGAAAATCATCGTTACCGGGCATATGGACGAGGTCGGTTTCATGATCACTCAAATTGATGATAAAGGATTTTTGCGTTTTCAGCCGGTAGGGGGTTGGTGGTCACAAGTAATGCTGGCCCAGCGCGTGACGATCGTTACAAGTAAAGGTGATCTAACTGGAATTATCGGTTCCAAGCCGCCGCACATCCTATCAGCGGAGGCGCGGAAGAAGCCGGTTGATATTAAGGATATGTTTATTGATATCGGTGCATCCAGCAAAGAAGAGGTTAAGGAATGGGGCGTCAAGCCAGGGGATATGGTCGTGCCATATTTTGAATTCACGGTCATGAATAATGAAAAGATGCTGCTCGCCAAAGCCTGGGACAATCGAATTGGCTGTGCAATCGCCATTGATGTGCTTAAACAGCTGAAAGACAGCGACCATCCTAATGTCGTTTATGGAATTGGCGCTGTGCAAGAAGAGGTCGGCCTGCGTGGCTCCAAAACATCCACATTCAAAATTCAGCCGGATATCGGTTTTGCCGTCGATGTCGGAATTGCTGGGGATACACCGGGGGTTTCCGAAAAAGAAGCGATGAGTAAGATGGGGGAAGGCCCGCAAATCGTCATCTATGATTCATCGATGGTGGCACATAAGGGATTACGCGATTTCGTCACCGACACGGCTGATGAAATGAATATTCCTTATCAATATGAATCGATTCCTGGCGGCGGGACGGATGCCGGCTCCATCCATTTAACGGCAAATGGAGTTCCTGCACTGGCTATCACGATTGCCACACGCTACATTCATTCACACGCAGCAATGCTTCACCGGGATGATTATGAGAATGCAGTTAAGCTCATTGTCGAAGTGATCAAACGCCTCGATCGTGAAGCGGTTGATCGGATCATTTACGAGTAAAATAGAAAGTTAAAAATGGAGAGGCCTAATCAGGTCCTCTCCATTTTCTTTTCCTTATTTCTATTTATCTTCGACGATTATATAGACCGCTTTGATGGGACCATGGACGCCGACGACAAGGTCCATTTCGATATCAGCCGAATTGCTCGGCCCCGTTATGAAGTTGATGCAGGAAGGAACAACTTCGCCGCGGTTAACTTTTGAACGGATGGCCGCTGCAGCCTGTGTCATTCGTGGAACGATGGTGCTTTTTGGAATGATGGAAACATGGCAGGAAGGAAGGAAGCTGATGGACCGGCCATGGTCCTTGTCGCTGAACAGGACGACGGTAGCTGATTCTGCTAGTGTCATCTCACTGAATGTGATTCCGATGTTAGCACTTTCCGCTTTTTCGATATTTTCTTTCCCGGCTTGGTGATCCCATATATGAACATCTTTTTCCTGTAAGATACCCTCCAATCCATAGTCGGAAAATCGATCGTCTTTAGGGATGATCAAGGATCCGTTTCCAAGTTCCTCGATCACCTGTTTTAAACAATGCATCACTTGCTTGGAGTCGGTAACGTGAAACTGAGTATGCACCCGTTTACATTGCTCCTTCAATTCCGCGACAAGGTCATTTGGTGTCGCATGTTTCAAAACTTCTTTTTGGGGTGCGTGCTTCCATTCCGGAACGGAGATCCCTTCCGTAATAGGAGCCCTTCCAAGGTTTTTGGCTATATTGTTTAAAAATGTCCCTTCATTATGGATGGTTCCAATCATGATGGTTTCCCTCCTTTTTCCCGATTTTTGAACCAGTCCCGAAAGCTCTCTTTCCCTGGAGCAGGGAACTCGCGGCTTTCTGTCCAAGTTTTGAGTGGTCCCGGACCTTTCGAGATGATATCCCCCGTTTTAAAAGGAGACATCGCGGATGGGGCCATTTTGGAGCCGAACTTATAAAGCATAGGCGAGGCTGCACCGATTCCGAAGGCTTTCATGGCCATCTTTTCTGAAAATGGCGCCATTTTTTCCTTTTCAACGATGACCTCACGATGCTTCCTCAGTAAGTCATGGAGAGGAATCTTAACCGGGCAGGCATCTGTACAGGCTGCGCAAAGAGTGGAGGCATATGGCAGCTCCTTGAAATCATCATATCCCCCGAGTAAGGGTGATAGCACAGCACCGATTGGTCCCGGATATATGGAACCATATGAATGACCGCCGACCTGGCGGTAAACCGGACAGACATTTATACAGGCAGCACATCGTATGCATTGAAGAACGGATTGAAACTCAGTTCCTAAAATAGAGGAGCGTCCATTGTCTACAATCACAAGGTGAAATTCCTCGGGTCCGTCTACATCGCCTTCATCACGCGGCCCGGTAAGTGCGGTGATGTAGCTGGTTAACCTTTGGCCGACAGCGCTTCTTGTCAATAAGCTGACAAGGATTTCGAATTCATCGAATGTAGGCACAAGCCGTTCCATTCCCATCACGGTGATTTGCGTTTTCGGGAGGGCAGTGACCAAATCGGCATTTCCTTCATTCGTCACCAAACCGATCGAGCCCGTTTCCGCAATGGCAAAATTACAGCCGGTAATGCCCACATCGGCGCTTAAGAAATCCTTCCGCAGAATGCCCCGCACATGGGCGGTAAGCTCTTCCGGTTTTTCGGTTTGCGTATATGCAAGCTTTTCTTTAAAAACATCCCTAATCTGCTCCTTATTTTTATGGAGAGCAGGTGCGACGATATGGGAAGGTGGGTCATGATCATCCACTTGTAAAATATATTCACCAAGGTCCGTTTCAACGACATCGAGTCCAACTGCTTCAAGAGTTGCATTCAAATTGATCTCTTCCGTGACCATCGATTTGGATTTCACGACCTTTTTGGCGTTCTTTTTTACAATGACATCCTTAATGTAGCCGCTTGCTTCTTCAGCAGTTTCAGCGAAGAAGACATGACCGCCCCTTTTCGAAACGTTTTCTGCAAGCTGGTGCAAATAGAAATCAAGGTTACTAAGCACATGCTGCCGGATTTCTTCCCCAAGGGAACGCCAATCCTCCCAGCTTCCCAATTCATCAACGGCAGTCAGTCGCCGTCCGTGTAATCGTTCTTGGGCACTCGATACGGCCAATCGCATAAAATCATTATGTATTCCTTCATCCACCCGGTCTTTAAACTTGGCAGAGCTGGTTTTCATAGCCATTAGTTTTTCCCTCCTCGCTTTTTTTAAATACTATTCAGGACTTCCGCAATATGAAGCACTTTCACCGGTTGCCCCTTCCTTTGGATCCGTCCGCCGATATTCATCAAACATCCGGCATCCCCGCCAATTAAGAAATCGGCTTCGGTAGCTTCAATATTGCAGACTTTCTCCTCGACCATTTGTCCGGAAATGTCACCCATCTTAACCGAAAAGGTCCCCCCGAACCCGCAGCAGTTTTGGGCATCGGGAAGTGGTGTCATTTCCAGCCCCCTGACATGGCTTAACAAAATGGCAGGTGCTTCCTTCACCTTAAGCAGCCGTGTCATATGGCATGAAGTATGATAAGTGGCCTTTCCCTTAAGGGTCGCCCCGACATCGGTCACTTTTAGGACATCAACGATGAATTGGGTCAATTCATATGTTTTTGCCGCTAATGATTCCGCACTCTTTTCCCATTCGGCATCCCCTTTGAATAGGACCGGATATTCTTTGAACATCGCTGCGCAGGAACCGGAAGGGGTTACGATGTATTCAGCATCAGCGAACGTTTTAATCATCTTTTTCATGGCTTCCTTCGATTCCTTCGTATACCCGCTATTATATGCGGGCTGTCCGCAGCATATCTGGGACTCCGGGAAATCAATTTCACAGCCTAATCTCTCGAGTAGCTCCACTGTCGCTTTGCCGACATTGGATTGAAACAAATCCACTAAACATGTTGCAAAGAGAGTAACTTTCAATTTGAACTCCTCCTTTTTCAAATAGGTTAACAGGTCATCTGATGACTAGAAAATGGAAAAAGGAAATGGTTTAAGAGAATATACCAATTTCCAAGATTTTTTAAATGGAGTAATCGTTTTCAAAATAATATATCAATTTTATCCTTTTTTGTATAGGGCATTTTTGAAATTTAAAGGAAGATCAACTATGCGTTTGCTGATTTTTTTGGATGACCCGATCCAATGATTCTTCGACACTTTGAAGGTGAAACAGCATGGCACTGCGGGCTTCATCTTCATCCTGTGCCACGATTGCATCATGGATCCTGGCATGCTGCTGGTAAAGCCGCTTAAGTGTCATCTCTTCGGAATAAAGCGCTATCCGGCGGATATCACGCATCTTTTCCGTCATTAATTCTGAAACGTGGTTCATCAATGTAATCAGCAGCTCATTTTGTGATGCGTTTGCCACTGCAACATGGAAGGCGATATCTGCTTTATCACTGAGTTCTTCATCGTCGGATACCTTTTCCATATTAAAAAGACTTTCCTTGAGTTCGATCAGGTTCTCTTCCGTTCTCATCTTCGCTGCCACTTCTGCCGTACCGGACTCAAGTATTTTCCGGACTTCCAGTAAATGCTTGATATTGTCTTGATCCATCAAAAGGGCGGCAGACAAGGGATGGTTCATGATGGTGGGGTCGAAGGTTTTGACGAATGTTCCTTCACCTTGTTTTATTTCAATAAGACCCATTGAACTCAATGCACTTAATGCTTCGCGGATGGCAGGGCGCCCGACTTGGAAATTTTCCGCAAGCTGCTGAATGGAATCCAATTGTTCACCTGGTTTCAGGCTGCCTGACCGAATCATTTCATAAAGTTCATCGCTGACTTCTTCATAAATTTTTTTCGGCTTTATTTTTTTATATACCAAGTAGTAGCACCTCTATTTTCTATGAGTTTCTCTGGTTAATATTATATAACACAAATGTTCTTTAACACTTCCAGAAGGTTAAAAAAAATCAACAAAAAATAAAAAAAATCTTGATTTTATATTTTTAATCATTTAATTTTAATGAGTACTCATCAAGTCATCTGATGACTTAGAATTTTCGGATTTGTAAGGGGTTTCAATTAGCAGTTGAATTCTGAATTTTTTAAAAAATTATAGAAAATGGAGTCGAAATGAATGACATGGACACAAAACTTTACGCCGATCACCGATAATTTAGTTTTATCATCTCTTGCCGCACTCATTCCAATTCTTTACTTTTTCTGGGCGCTTACCATCAAACGTATGAAAGGTTACATGGCAGGTATAACCACGTTGCTTGTAGCTCTTGCAGTGGCTGTGTTGATATATGGAATGCCTGCAGGAAAAGCAGTGATGTCCGCTTCACAAGGAGCCGTATATGGGCTGCTGCCAATCGGATGGATAATCATCACTTCCGTATTTTTGTACAAAATGACTGTTAAAAGCGGACAATTCAATATCATTCGTTCTTCGGTGCTTTCGCTGACGGAAGACCGTCGCCTCCAGGCATTATTGGTGGCATTTTCTTTCGGGGCCTTTTTAGAAGGTGCCGCGGGATTTGGGGCACCGGTTGCCATTTCAGCCGCGCTTTTGGTCGGTCTTGGATTTAACCCGCTATATGCAGCCGGGATTTGTTTGATCGCGAATACCGCTCCGGTAGCATTCGGGGCAGTTGGAATACCGATCATCGCCATGGAAGGCCCAACTGGCATAGCCGCCATGGAGATTTCAAAAATGGTCGGCCGCCAATTGCCATTCCTTTCGGCTTTCATTCCGCTATATCTCATTTTAATAATGACTGGGTGGAAAAGGTCGCTTGAAGTCTTGCCGGCAATATTGGTTTCCGGATTTTCCTTTGCCATCACACAGTACTTGAGTTCAAATTTTCTTGGGCCGGAATTACCGGACATCCTTTCCGCGTTAGTGTCACTATTTGCATTGGCGATTTTCCTGAAATTCTGGAAACCTAAAACGATCTTTCGATTTGCCTCCGAGGAAACGGCAGCAGCTGTCGAACCTTTATCTACAGCAGAAGCGGAAACAAAATACACGAAATGGCAGATTTTCCATGCTTGGTCACCATTCCTTCTGTTAACGCTTTTCATAACAATCTGGGGGATGAACCCAATTAAGCCGGCGCTCTCCGGACATTATGAAGGCAACAATGCGTTGCTTGGCGGAATCAATGAAATCGGGAAACTATTAACCTTCCAAATCGAAGTCCCAGGTCTGCATAATGCGATAATCGGAAGCGATGGATTGCCGATTGCGGCTTTCTATAAAATAGAACTGCTCGGAGCGGCCGGGACTGCGATTTTACTGGCTGCCATCGTAACGAAGTTCATCGCACACATGTCTGCAAAAGACGTTTATAGCACCTTTGTTGAGGCGATGAAAGAGTTGGCAAAACCAATCTTGATGATTTCGGCCGTGGTGGCTTTTGCCTATGTAACGAATGCTTCAGGCATGTCGACCACATTAGGGATGACCCTTGCAAAATCGGGTGATTTATTTCCGTTCTTCGCACCGGTTCTCGGCTGGCTGGGTGTGTTCATTACCGGCTCGGATACATCAGCCAACCTCTTATTTGGCAGTCTGCAAAAAGTGACCGCACTTAAAGTGGGGATGGAGCCGGTCTTGGCACTTGGGGCCAACTCTTCCGGAGGGGTCACCGGAAAGATGATTTCCCCCCAATCGATAGCGATTGCATGTGCTGCCGTTGGATTGGCGGGCAGGGAATCGGAATTATTGAGATTCACGCTCAAACATAGTTTGTTTTTATTGCTGCTTGTTTGTGTGATTACCTTCTTGCAAAATGGCGTCCTTTCCTGGATGATTCCATAAGTAGAATGAGGCTCCCTGTTCATAGGGGAGCCTCGAAATATTTTCAAGGCCAATCAAAAAAGGAGGACATATCATGCAATTGACAGCTGTGGCAGGAAAATTGGTTCATGAGGTTCGGAAACTGATCGATGAGGAAATCATCATTATTGATCATGCTGGAACGATTATCGCCAGCACCGATAATAGCCGTATTGGAGCTTATCATGAAGGAGCTATCCACGCTTTCAAAAATCGTGAAAAATTGATCATCAATAAACAGGATGAACGAAGTTGGAAAGGAGTGAAGGCAGGTATAAATCTACCTATTTTCTTCAACCAGGAAGCAGTTTGTGTGATTGGCATTACAGGCGACCCCAAACATGTTTCCCCCTATGCGGAACTTTTAAAAAAGATGACGGAGATGTTCATTCAGGAAAGCTATCATATCGAACAAGCAGAATCCCAATCACGTCTGATGGAATTCTTTGTATTTGAATGGCATCAGCTGCAGACGTTCAATGAGCTTTTCCTTCAGAAGGCCAAGTTGCTTGGGGTCGATGTTCATGCAGACCGGATCATTACCCTTGGTGAATTTAAGACTGAGGAAATCATTGAACCTCATGTGTGGAGAACGCTTCAGATATACATAGGACAGCAGCACCCCAATGACATCGCAGTCCGATGGGGGAGGAATCAATTCATCATTCTTTCTATAGCCGATTTCATCGGTTCAAAAATCCAGCAATTTAAGAAATTAAGTAAACTCAAAAAAAAGCTGGAAGAGAGCTCGGGTTATAAAGTGTGTGCAGGAGTTAGTTCGCGTGCATCTGGATCCGCTTTCAGGTCAGCGTTTTTTAAAGCGGAACGTTCTTTGAAAATCGCGCTTCCTTCATCGGGGATCATATTTGACGAGGACTTGAAGCTTGAGGTCCTGCTTGATGAATTTACCGCTGAAACAAGACAGGAATATTTATCCCGGACGATTCAGGAGTTGCTTCCTAATGAGGAGCTGCTTAAGACCCTTTCCATGTATTTTGCATGTGATTTATCCTTAAAGGAGACCGCCAGAGCCCTGCATATCCATATCAATACCCTCCATTACAGGCTCAAGCGCATAGAAGATTTGACCCGCCTGAATCCCAGGAAGCTAGACGATTTAGTCACTATGTATCTAGCATTAAGTATATTGGATAAACATACAAATTAATTCTATGGAATCCTCTAAATTCTATATGTTCATACATAGATGATTGAGTGTTTTCTTTCTTATACTTACATCATATAAAAAACTCGAATTTCCCATGTTTATATGAGGAGGATGTACATGTTAACAAAACAGGTTAAGCAGCTACTTCTTGCCATCGTCGGTAAGGAGAATTTCGATGACTCGAAAGTGGAATGTCTAGTCTATTCATATGATGCAACACCAGGGTTCCAAGCAATGCCTGATGCTGTCATTAAACCGGGCTGCACAGCTGAAGTCGCGGCCATCGTCAAAGTTTGCAACGAATACCATGTTCCGATCGTTCCACGCGGGTCTGGGACGAATTTAAGCGGAGGCACTTGCCCGACAGAAGGGGGACTTGTCCTTTTATTCAATCGAATGAATTCATTACTTGAAATAGATGAGGAGAACTTGACGGCGACCGTACAGCCTGGGCTTATCACATTGGACTTGATTTCAGCCGTTGAAGAGAAGGGATTGTTTTATCCGCCGGATCCCAGTTCGATGAAAATCTCCACTATTGGCGGAAACATTAATGAGAACTCTGGTGGACTGCGAGGATTAAAATACGGAGTCACCCGTGATTATGTCATCGGGCTAGAATTGGTCCTTCCGAATGGGGACATCATTCGAACAGGGGGCAAGCTTGCCAAAGATGTAGCCGGATATGATTTAACCAAACTTTTTGTCGGGTCAGAAGGGACCTTGGGCATCGTTACGGAAGCGATCTTAAAGCTGATTCCAATGCCTGAAACGACAAAGACGATGCTTGCCTTATATCAAGATCTCGATGCCGCGGCCCAGTCAGTGGCCAAAATCATTTCAAATAAAATCATTCCAGTTACATTGGAATTTCTGGATCGGCCGACGTTGATCGTGGTTGAGGACTTCGCGAAAATCGGTTTGCCCACCAATGTGGAAGCCGTCCTGCTGATTGAACAAGATGGTCCGAGTGAAGTGGTGGAACGCGATATGAAAAGGATGGCCGATATCTGTCTGCAGCAAAAGGCGGTTTCCGTGGAAATTGCCGAAACGGAATCTGAC
>NZ_JANZMJ010000006.1:0-137703 GCF_025175645.1 Peribacillus aracenensis | reverse complement strand
GACGCTGCCGCCTTGAAAACCGCAAGACGGACAGCCCTCTCTGCACTGGCACGCCTCAAGCCGACGACCATTTTGGAAGATGCCACCGTTCCACGGTCGGAAATTGCCAAGATGGTTAAAGCGATTAATGAGATCGCTGTCAAGCATAACGTGGACATTTGCACTTTCGGCCATGCCGGGGATGGGAACCTGCATCCAACGTGCATTACCGACGCTCGTGATCATGAGGAAATGGAGAGAGTGGAGCTCGCTTTTGCCGACATTTTTGCCGCGGCTATCGACCTTGGCGGGACGATTACCGGTGAACATGGTGTAGGGGCGATGAAGGCCCCTTATCTTGAATGGAAGCTGAAGAAAGAAGGGATTGATGCCATGAGAGCGATTAAACAAGCTTTCGATCCCAATAACATCATGAATCCCGGCAAAGTATTTGCCAAGGAAACCAGGAAAAGGGTGGTGGTCTCTTCATGACGACAGTTCAGGAAAGGGAAACCATCGCCATGCAATTCGCTGAAAAAATGAACGAAGATGAATTGTTGAATTGTATGCGCTGCGGCTTTTGCTTACCCCACTGCCCGACATACATGGAATCGGGGCAGAAGGAATCCCATTCACCAAGAGGACGGATTGCACTTATGAAAGCCGTGGCGGATGGTGTGATTGAGCCCGATGAGGATGTAGAACGTTCATTGAGCCTTTGCCTCGGCTGCAGGGCTTGTGAACCTGTATGTCCTTCAGGTGTGAAATATGGGCATCTTCTTGAAGAAGCAAGGGATATCATCCATCAGAATAAAAAGCACAGTTACCCTGTAAAAACGATCCGTAATGCCGTTTTTAGTGGATTATTCCCGCATCAGGAGCGAATGCAGGCCATGACGAGTTTGCTTGGCTTCTATCAGAGATCAGGTCTGCAATACATGGCCCGAAAAACGGGAGTCCTCAACATGCTTCCGAATAATTTGGCAACCATGGAAAAGGTGCTGCCGAAAGTCCCGAAAAAATCAGAAATGAAAAATAGGCCAACCGGGCTGCCTGCAATCGGAACGCCGCACAAAAAGGTGGCTTTTTTTTCCGGCTGCTTGATGGATACGATGTTTTTGGAAACGAACAAGGCCACACTAAAGCTTCTTCAGCTGGCCGGATGTGAAATCGTGATTCCGAAATCCCAGGCATGTTGCGGGGCGCTGCATGGGCACAGTGGTGAAAAAGCAGGTGCAAAGCAACTGGCCAAGCGCAATATAGAAGCTTTTGAAGCGGAGGAAGTTGATTATATCATTACGAATGCCGGCGGCTGTGGAGCTTTTCTCATAGATTATGACCATTTGCTCCAAGGCGAACCGGAATGGCATGACCGTGCAATCGCATTTAAAAATAAGTTGAAAGATATAAGTCAGATTCTTGTTGATTTGCGTTTTCAGGAAAAAGTTCGCTTGAAACTGCCGGCTCAATCGGTAACTTTTCAGGACTCCTGTCACTTACGGAATGTTATGAACACCTCCCTGGCTCCGCGAATTCTCCTTCAATCGATAGAAGGGATTGATTTCAGGGAAATGAAGGATGCCGATCGATGCTGCGGTTCCGCTGGGATTTATAATATTGTTGAATCAGAGATGTCCATGAATATTCTCGACTCCAAAATGGAACACACAAAATCGACACAGGCCGATATTGTTGTCACGGCAAACCCGGGCTGTCTATTACAAATGCAATTGGGGATCGAGAGGGAAAACTTGGGGAAATGTACGAAAGCGGTGCATATTGCAGACCTGCTAATAAAGGCTGTGGCTTTATAATAGAAGTAAAACGAAATAACATTATTTGGTTAAACATTACGTTTTTATAAATGGGGTAACCCTTGAAAAGGCTGGATTTCAATTGAAAAAGCGTTCTGTGCTGAGAACGAATTGTAATGATATAACAAAAATGAAATATTGATTCCTCGTTTACTTAGGTTCATGGCGGGTAGAGTTTATACATAGCATCCACTAATCGAAACAACAAAACCTAAGGAGGAATGTAAAATGAATAAAACAGTATATGGAGTATATGAATCAAATGCAGAAGTGATCCAGGCAATAAATGCACTTAAGGCAAAGGGCTTTGAAGGCGACGATATCACGGTCGTCGCAGACAAGGAAGAAACATTGGATTTCACGAACACTCAACGCGAAACGGATGTTCATACAATGACGAATGTTCCTAACGACGAATCATTTATGGACAAGGTGGCACGCTTCTTCATGCCGGATGATACAGCAGACCTTTCAACAAGATTGGCGAATGCAGGCCTTTCGAATAGTGAAGCGGCTGAACATGTTTTTGATGTGGAAAATGGAAAAGTCCTGGTTCTGGTAGAAGAAGGTGAAGGCCATCTTGGAACGGCAAGAGATAAATTCACGACCGGAAATATGGATACTGCCGCTACACGGCTTGATACGAACTCCACCAACCAACTATATAATGGCACTGGAAAAACAGATGCATTAAATAAAGAAGATGTTTATGGAGTCAACGGAAAAGGCCGTGAATTGCCAGAGGATGAAAGGACGCTTAAACTTCGGGAAGAAAAGCTGAACATTGATAAAGAAAGAGTACAGACTGGTGAAGTCGTCATTAACAAAGAAGTCAATGAACAGCATAAAACGATTAATGTTCCTGTTGAACACGAAGAAGTGACAGTCGAGCATAGATCAGTTTCAGGGCGTGAACCGGATCTGGAAACCGGAAGCATTGAAGACGGGGAAACATTACGGATTCCCGTTGTTGAAGAAACATTGGAAGTTTCGAAAAAACCAGTCGTCACAGATGAAATTGTCATCAAGAAACATGCTGTACAAGAAACGGAACAAGTTCAGGATACTTTTAAAAAGGAAGATATCCAGCTTGATAGTACAGATGATTCGATCGTAAATGAGAAACAGGCAGCTGAACGTCGAACAGACCGCTTCTAAGAGTGAAGGAAAGTGGCCTGCAGTTTTTAAAACTGCAGGCTTCTTTTGGGTTTTAAAGACTCTAGGCAAGGCAAACCTTTTTGTTTAATTGGCACCCATCAGGGTATAAATACACATAAGAAGAAATTTCGGAATAATAGGAGGAGGAAGATGCATGGGAAAAACATTATATGGTGTTTTTAATACGGAAAGAGAAATAATCCAGGCTATTCAATCCCTCAAGGAAAAGGGGGTCAGTGAAGGAGAAATAACGGTAATGGCTGATAGGAAAGAAGATTTGGATTTCGTCAATCAAAAGCGGGATCCGGATGTAGACGTCGTTACTAACTCTAACGAGGATTCCTTCATTGATAAGATGAAACACTTTTTCCTGAATGAGGGTTCTGAAGATATAAGGAACCGGCTAGGTGAGTTAGGGCTTGCCGATAGTGAAGCCACCGCTTATATAAATGAAGTGGAGGCAGGAAAATTCCTGATTCTTTTAGATGAATCGGAAACCATATCAGCAAGTGAGAGCATAGCTTCCAATCGCATGGAGGATACGGACGAACCTTTAGAGAATCCGCTTAAAACAGGGGTGGTGAACAATCCGGATCCGAACCTTTTTCCTGAAACAACAGCGAATGCCTATCAAACAGGGGAAGTGGAAGCACAGCCAGGAAGAAGCGAAGAACTTCATGGGAATTCTGCGAACATCTTTGAAAATGAAGAGCTGGATACAAAGCGAGCTCAACAAAGGGAAATCCGGGGGAACTCCACAGAAAAATTCAAGAAGAAAAAAACAGGGAATCATGAAGGGCAACTTGCAAGCGACCCTCATCCAGACCCGTTTTCTGCCGATACTGATAATGCCCTTGATGCTCAAGGATCACTGGATCGGACCATGACCCCGAATGCCAGCAGGCAGCAAGAGGAAGTCTTGCAGGATGAATACATCAAAAATCGAATCAATACCGACAATCTGTAATACGCAAAATAACTGCCTGCACAAGGCTGTTCAAACTGTAGACAAACTAGATGAATATCGAGTTTGTCTGCAGTTTCTTTATGGCTTGTAAAATTGGGATGTTGATTTTCAGGCACTCGCTTTCCGCCTGGGGGTCTCCCTTTGATAGAAACCACACATGATGAGTTGAAGATATTACTTTGGTACAGTTGGTTCGTTTGATGAAGGATATATTTTCCCAACCCATTTATCTGCAAACTGAACCAGGCTGTTTTTTTTTAAAAAAACCTTTAGGCAAAGGGTTACTCAGGAATTCTCAATGGACTATTTGCTTGTTTATTGTTAAAGCTGCAAGGTATAATGACAAAGGTATTTTATTTTAAGTAGAGTAACAAGGAGGGGGAGAAACATGGAAAAAAACGTATATGGTGTTTTTGACTCTAATCCGGAACTACTTGCTGCAATTCAAGACTTAAAAGCTAAAGGCGTATCTGGCACCCAAATGACAGTAGCAGCTAATATAAAAAATCATGTGCAGCTTGGAAATGAACATACGGATATCCTAATCATCGCCAATCAGGATAAGGAGGATACTCTTTTTTTAAGAATCTTCCACTACTTCACAGATGAAGGATCTGGAGATTTACGCAGCTTTTTCACGAAATACGGCTACTCTTATGATGAGACAAAAACGATGCTTGAAGAAGTGAGCGCAAAAAAATTCATTCTGATGCTTGATGAAGAAGTCTCCATGGAAGAACTGAAGGCTTGCGAAGCGAAATCAAAAAAATAACAGCCTCTGAAGGCTGTTATTTTTTTAATCCTGATTCGAGGGCAGTGATCATTTCCTGTTTTTCCTGCTCAGATGAATTTTGCCAGATGACCTCGAATAATACTCCCAATCCAGGAAGCATTTTTTCCTCGCCATTTTGTATGGCATCGACAATCGTGTCTTCCAGCTGCTCTTGCGAATTTCCTGATACATTTTGGATGATCGCATTACGTAAGTTTAAATTCATGATTATTCCTCCTCTAACACATAATGACTGACATTCATAGCATTTCACAAACTCACATGCAATATGTATGTGAATTGCGTTATAATAGGAAAATCAGTGTGAAGTTAAAGGAGCGTTTACCCTTGAAATATATTGAATCCGTAAAAAACCCGCAAGTTAAGCAATGGAAAAAACTTTTGACGAAAAAAGAACGAGATAAAACAGGTAAATATCTAGTCGAGGGTTTTCACCTAGTTGAAGAAGCCTTAAAAGAAGAAATCGTCTTGGAAGTGATCATCAATGAAGAAACTGAAATGCCTGCTCATTTTAAGGTGGAAGGCACAGAACTCATTTATGTGAAAAATGATATTATGAAGGCGATTTGTGATACCGAAGCTCCTCAGGGAATTGCTGCGGTTTGTGAACAGAAATCAACGAGCATGGCGTCCATCAATCCGGATAAATTATTGTTGATCGATGCCGTACAAGATCCGGGAAATATTGGAACGATGATCAGGACAGCGGATGCAGCTGGAATCGATGCGGTCATACTTGGCGAAGGGTGTGCTGACCTGTATAATCCCAAAGTGGTCCGTTCGACGCAAGGGAGCCTCTTCCATATGCCTGTAATTAAAGGGAACCTTTCCGATATCATCGATGAGCTGAAGGAAAGCGGCACACCGGTATATGGCACGGCATTAGAAGGCGCATCGCCATTTGAAGAAGTGGAAAAGTCTTCCCGATTTGCCCTGCTGGTCGGTAATGAAGGCCAAGGAGTATCGAAGGAATTACTGGAGAAAACGACTAAAAACCTTTATATTCCCATCTACGGAAAAAGCGAATCATTGAATGTGGGTATCGCTGCAGGGATTTTAATGTACTATTTACGAAAATCGATTTGAAACGGCCGAAGAATTATAATATAATAAAACAGAATTTTATAATGAAAACAACGATGACAAAGAGTAGTAGCTTAAGTTAACCATATCCAGGGAAAAAATGCCTTGACTGAAAGCATTTTTATGGCACTGCTTAAGGGAATTCACCTTTCGAGTTGGCATTGGGAAGACATGATGTCTGAAAAATGTTCCGGTGAAGAGCCGTTATTTTTTAATGAAGTGAGTGCAGAAGTTTTTTTGTTCGTGCACTAATAAGGGTGGTACCGCGATACATAAACCTCGTCCCTTTAGGGATTGGGGTTTTTTTGTGTTCATTTTTACAAAAGGAAAATAAAGGAGGAAGACATGATGCAGGAACGTTTACTAGAACTGCAGGAAGAAGCGTTGCAAAAAGTTGCCGCCGCTTCCGAATTAAAAGAACTGAATGAAGTCCGAGTTGCTTATTTAGGGAAAAAAGGGCCAATCACTGAGGTATTGCGCGGCATGGGTAAATTATCTGCCGAAGAACGCCCGAAAATCGGGGCACTGGCCAATGATGTAAGGGAAGCGATCGCAACAAAGATCGAGGAGAAACAAAAAGCACTTGAAACTGCGGCAGTCAATGCAAAGCTGGCAACTGAAACGATTGACGTCACACTTCCTGGACGTCCGGTTAACAAGGGGAATCTACATCCATTAACACGTGTCGTGGAAGAAATCGAAGACTTATTCATCGGTATGGGCTATACCGTTGCGGAAGGTCCTGAAGTCGAAAGCGACTACTACAACTTCGAGGCACTTAACTTGCCGAAAAGCCATCCGGCACGTGATATGCAGGATTCCTTCTACATAACGGACGAAATCCTGATGCGTACGCACACTTCACCTGTTCAAGCCAGAACGATGGAAAAACATAAAGGTCAAGGACCTGTTAAAATCATTTGCCCAGGAAAAGTATATCGCCGTGATAACGATGACGCTACACACTCCCATCAATTCCAGCAAATTGAGGGCTTGGTCATCGATGAGAACATCAGCATGAGCGACCTGAAAGGAACGCTGGACGTATTTGCGAAAAAAGTATTCGGGCAAGACCGTGAGATTCGTCTTCGTCCAAGTTTCTTCCCATTTACGGAGCCTTCCGTCGAAGTGGATATTTCTTGTAAAATCTGTGGTGGTAAAGGCTGCAGCGTATGTAAACAAACAGGCTGGATCGAAGTGCTTGGCGGCGGGATCGTTCATCCGAACGTCCTTGAAATGGCTGGCTTCGATTCCAAGAAATACTCTGGATTCGCATTTGGAATCGGCGTGGAACGGATTGCCATGTTGAAGTACGGTGTGGATGATATCCGTCATTTCTATACGAATGACGTTCGTTTCTTAAAACAATTCAACCATCATGAAGCATAAATTTTTATTTTAAAAAGGAGGACCTACCATGTTTGTGTCATATAAATGGTTACAAGATTATGTTGACCTTTCAGGCATCAATGCGACGGAGCTAGCTGACAAAATCACGAAAAGCGGCATTGAGGTTGAAGGGGTGGAAAAGAAAAGTGAAGGGCTAAAAGGGGTCGTCATCGGGCATGTCATTGAACGTGAACAGCATCCAAATGCGGATAAATTGAATAAATGCCAAGTTGATATCGGGGCCGAAAATCCTGTTCAGATCATCTGTGGAGCACCGAATGTCGATAAAGGCCAAAAAGTCGCAGTCGCTACTGTTGGCGCAGTCCTTCCAGGTAATTTCAAAATTAAGAAAGCGAAACTTCGTGGCGAGGAATCGCACGGGATGATCTGCTCGCTTCAGGAATTGGGCTTCGAATCCAAGCTCGTTTCCAAGGATTATGCTACAGGTATCTTCGTCTTCCCTAATGATGTGGAAGTAGGGAAAGATGCATTGGAGGAACTTGGTTTAAGTGATGAAGTGCTGGAACTTGGGCTGACTCCGAACCGTTCCGATGCATTGAGCATGCTTGGTGTTGCATACGAAGTGGCAGCCATTCTAGGCCGGGAAGTGAAATGGCCGGTTGTCGAGAAAGAAGAGGCAGCTGAAAAAGCAACTGATTATATCAGTGTCAAAGTTGAAGCGAAAGAAGATAACCCGATATACATCGCTAAAATCATCAAGGATGTCAAGGTCGGACCTTCACCGCTTTGGATGCAGACTAGGTTGATGTCTGCAGGTATCCGACCTCATAATAATGTGGTGGATATCACGAACTACATTTTACTTGAATACGGCCAACCGCTCCATGCCTTTGATTATGACCGCTTTGGTTCAAAGGAAATCGTCATCCGCAGAGCGAAGGATGCTGAAAAAATCGTAACATTGGATGAAGCGGAACGCACTTTGACACCTGACCATTTAGTGATCACAAATGGCAGCGAGCCAGTAGCGATAGCTGGTGTGATGGGCGGAGCGGATTCCGAAGTGAAAAATGATACGACGAACATCATCATTGAAAGTGCATATTTTGCAGGTACAGTGGTTCGTAAAGCTTCAAAGGACCATGGATTACGCAGTGAAGCTAGTGCCCGCTTTGAAAAAGGTGTCGACCCGGCCCGTGTACGTGAAGCTGGAGAACGTGCTGCACAATTGATTGCACAATATGCAGGCGGAACAGTCTTACAAGGAGCAGCAGAAGTTGATGAATTGACAATGGAACCTGCGGTCATTAGCATCACTCTTGAAAAAATCAACACACTTCTTGGAACAAGCATGACCGCATCAGTTGTGGAATCGATCTTCAAGCGTCTGCAATTTGGCGTGGAACTTGACAATGAAACATTCACAATCACCGTTCCGACGCGCCGTGGCGATATTACGATTGAAGCTGATTTAGTCGAAGAGGCTGCCCGTCTATATGGATATGATAATATTCCCGCTACACTGCCGATCGGTGCTGCTGTCCCAGGCCAATTGACTGATTATCAAATTAAACGGCGGAAAGCACGCCGTACACTTGAAGGCGCAGGCCTTTATCAAGCGGTAACCTATTCACTGACAAGCCAGGAAAAAGCGTCTCAATTCGCCTTGGAAGCAAGAGAATCCATTCGATTAGCAATGCCAATGAGTGAAGAAAGAAGCCAGCTGCGTTTAAGCATCGTGCCTCAATTGCTTGAAGTCGTGAAATATAACAATGCCCGCCAACTTGATTCACTGGCACTGTATGAAATCGGTTCGGTATTCTTTAAGCGTGACGAACAAGAACTGCCTGAAGAAAAAGAACATATTGCTGGAGCGATCACCGGCCTATGGGAGTCACATCCATGGCAAGGTGAAAAGAAACCAGTGGATTTCTTTGTAGCCAAAGGCGTGATCGAAGCATTATTCGACACACTTGGATTAGCTGATCAAATCAGTTATCGCCAAGCGGAAATCAACGACATGCATCCAGGACGGACAGCGGAAGTACTATTGAATGGTGAAGTGATTGGCTTTATCGGCCAAGTGCACCCAACTGTCCAAAAAGACTTGGATATTAAAGAAACATACATTTTCGAACTTTCCTTAAAAGCATTGGCCGAAGCCGAAGTCGCTCCGATTGCGTACCAAACCATTCCGCGCTATCCATCAACCACGCGCGATATCGCGCTCGTTGTGGATCAAGCTACGAAAGCTGGGGACATTCAGGATATTATTGAAGAAGCCGGTGGCAAACTGCTGAAAGAAGTAAGCATCTTCGACTTATACGAAGGTGAAAGAATGGAGGAAGGCAAGAAGTCCATTGCCTACTCACTGAAATACTTCGACCCGGAACGTACGCTAACGGACGAGGACATTACAAAAGCACATGATAAAGTTCTTGAAGCCGTTAAAGAAAAAGCTGGCGCAGAACTAAGAGGATAAAACCAAAAAAGACAGCTCCCTGATACATGGGGAACTGTCTTTTTTGATTTTACGAGTAAAAGGCGCAAACTCACGAGTAAGCAGCGTAAACTCACGAGTAAACAGCGCAAACTCACGAGTAAAAGGCGCAAACTCACGAGTAAAAGGCGCAAACTCACGAGTAAACAGCACAAACTCACGAGTAAAAGGCGCAAACTCACGAGTAAACAGCGTGAACTCACGAGTAAACAGCGTGAACTCACGAGTAAATGACACAAACTCACGAGTAAAAGGCGCAAACTCACGAGTAAAAGGCACAAACACGAGTAAAAGGCGGCTGTTCCGGAAGGTCAGCCGCTTTCTTCTATTTATGATATTTCTGTTGAAATAGTCGCTTCGCTTTTTCTGTGTTGGCGAAGTGGGTTTTCGTGAATTCGTGTAATGAATCGATTCCTTTTTCATGAATCAATCTTGCGGCTGCTTCATCGACTGCAAATCCGGCACCTTTAGGGATTTTGAATCCGGCTTTTTCACTCAGCAAGTCAAATCGTTTGACGAATGCATATCGGGCAATGATGGATGCGGCTGCTACTCCAAGATGAATGCCTTCCGCTTTTGTGCATAGATAGGTGGCATTAGCCTGGAATAGTTCTTGGCCTTTGAGGTAATTGAAAAATACCTCTGGTTGAGCGAATTGATCAATAAGGACCGCTTCCGCTTGTTCCGGCTGGATTTTTTGCATGAGATGCTTGATTGCTTGGTTATGGAGGAGTGCTTTCATTTTACCTTGTGACATTCCCTTTGCCTGCAGCGCATTATATTTCGGGTTGTCGCATGTGAGCAGGCTGAAGGGCACTACATCCTTAATCTGTTTGGCAATTTCGATGATCTGTGGATCTTTCAGATTTTTGGAATCCTGGACACCAAGCTCCTTCAATAGTGAGAGTTGCTCCTTTTTTGCATATACGGCTACGACGGTGATCGGGCCGAAATAGTCTCCTGTTCCGACCTCATCGGAACCGATCACTGACATGGTTCCGATATTTGCAGGCGGCGAATATCGATGGGCCTTGACCGATGCAGAGGATGCCGTTTTTTTCTTTGGAGCCGCAGCAGTGGTGCCTTTTTGCCATTTTCCAGCTTCTAGTTCGGCATTCTTACCTTGAAAAAGGACCTTACCGGATTTATAGGCCGTAACCGTACATAGCGGCGGTTTTGCGGAAAAGATGCTCCCAGGGGGCAGCTTGGCGGCCAAGGATGAAGAATAATGGGCCTTCATCGCTTTGATTTGTTCAGGACTGATAAGTAAAACAACATGGGACATAATGGGTTAGCTCCTAACTTCATTTTGTTTATTAGGTGATCTTCTTCCTAAATCCGCTTTCGTTTGACAAATTATTGAAATTTTTATGCGAGAAATGACGATGTACTCTCTTTCGTGACGAAAAACTTCATGATATGATAGAATTAGGATTGTTTAGATTGGGGGCATCATTTTGTCAGACGATAAACGAAATAAAACAACAGTTGATATATACGGACAACCATATACAATCGTCGGCACAGAAAGCGCAAGTCATATGCGCCTGGTCGCTTCGATGGTTGACGAAAAAATGAGAGAGATCAGGATGAAAAATCCTTACTTGGATACAAGCAAGCTAGCGGTGCTAACGGCCGTGAATACGATCCACGAATATATTAAATTAAAAGATGAATTAGACCAGCTTCAACTGGAATTAAAGAGAGAGAAGGACTGAGTACATGCTTGATTTAGCAATTCTGGCCATTCTTTTAATCGGTTTATTAATCGGTTTAAAGCGTGGCTTCATTTTACAAGCGGTTCATATGACAGGGTTCATTGTAGCCTTCATCGTCGCTTATGTATTTTACGGAGATCTTGCTCCCAATTTGAAATTGTGGATTCCGTTCCCAACGATGGGTGATTCCTCGGCCCTTAATATGTTTTTCGATACAGTCGGGCTTGATACGGCATATTACAATGCAATTGCCTTTGCAATCATTTTCTTTGCTGCCAAGATCCTTTGGCAAATGATAGGATCCATGCTCAATTTCATCACCCACCTACCGATATTAAAGCAGCTGAATCGCTGGGGTGGAGGGATATTGGGCTTTCTCGAAGTCTATCTTATCATGTTTATTATATTATATATAGCTGCCATGTTGCCAATAGATTCCATCCAGAAACCATTAACTGGCTCATTTCTGGCAGAATCGATCGTGAAACATACGCCGTTCCTTTCCGAGCAAGTGAAGGAACTTTGGTTTCAGGGTGTAAAACAATCTTAATGTCAGTTTAAGAGGGCCTGTCTCCCTTTCTCAAAGTCCTGGATTCCCATACTTTGAACGGGGGAGGCCCCTTTTTATGTGGCAGGATGTAACTTCCCCCTATTTGATTCGAAAGTTAAGAACCTGACTGCTTGTACTTTACCTCCAAGAAAGGTATCTTTAAGAAAGTGAACAATGGACACCCTACTAATTTTTTTGGCGGTGAATTAAATGACAATTAATAAAAAAGATATCATTAAACTATTAGAAAAGATTGCAATATATATGGAACTAAAAGGAGAGAACCCGTTCAAGGTTTCAGCTTTCCGGAAGGCAGCGGGCGCCTTGGAAACGGATGACCGGAGCCTTTCGGCCATCGAGGACTTTACCGCTTTAAATGGAATCGGGAAAGGGACGGCCTCCGTCATCGAAGAGTATATGAATGAGGGGAAATCGACCGTACTTGAAGAGCTGCAGGAGCAGGTGCCAAAAGGATTGATTCCGCTTCTGCAGCTTCAAGGTCTGGGCGGGAAGAAAATTGCCAAGCTTCATAAAGAGCTTCATGTCAATGATGTGAATGATCTTAAAATCGCCTGTGAAGAAGGCAGGGTCGCGGCGCTTGCCGGTTTCGGCAAAAAGACGGAAGAGAAGATCCTGTCTGCAATTGCCGAGGCGGGTTCAAGGCCCGACCGGCTGCCCCTTGCCTTCATGAGGCCGATTGCGGATGATATTGAAACGGCCCTTGCTAACATGGAATACATCATCCGTTCTTCCAGGGCCGGCAGCATCCGGCGTATGAGGGAAACCATCAAGGACCTCGATTTCATCATCTCGACAGATCATCCCGAAGAAGTTAAGGATCAACTGCTTGCATTAACGGGAATAAAGCAGGTGATTGCAGCAGGTGATACAAAAGTATCGGTCGTGCTTGATTATGAATATGATATTTCTGTCGATTTCCGAATCGTGAAGGATCAGGAATTCATCACGACACTCCATCATTTTACAGGTTCGAAGGATCACAATGTGCGGATGCGCCAGCTTGCTAAAGATCGCGGAGAGAAAATCAGCGAATATGGGGTGGAAGTGGCTGAAACCGGTGATATATTGACGTTTGAAACGGAAGAACAATTTTATAATCATTTTGGTCTTCCTTTCATTCCGCCAGAACTGCGTGAAGACGGAACGGAAGTGGAGCATTATGATGCTAATGAACCTCTCATATCTTTAGAGTCCATCAAAGGTGACCTGCATATGCATACCACATGGAGTGATGGTGCCCATACGATTGAAGAAATGATTGAAGCATGCCGTGCAAAAGGGTACCGGTATATGGCCATCACTGATCATTCGCAATATCTGAAAGTAGCGAACGGCTTGACCGCGGAACGATTGCGTGAACAAAAACGTATCATCCATGAGCTAAATGAAAAATACGCTGACTTTACCGTTCTTTCAGGGATTGAAATGGATATACTTCCTGATGGGACCCTTGATTATGACGATGAGCTGCTTGCAGAGATGGATTTGGTGATCGCATCGATTCACTCAAGCTTTTCACAGCCTCGGGAAACGATCATGGAGCGCTTAAAAACGGCTTTGAATAATCCGCATGTAGATATCATTGCCCATCCAACGGGAAGGATCATCGGCAGACGAACCGGATATGATGTTGATATAGAGATGCTGATCGAACTGGCCCGTGAAACGAATACTGCCTTGGAATTGAATGCGAACCCGAACCGATTGGATTTGGCACCTCCCCATCTGCGCAAGGCACAGGAAGCAGGCGTTCCGATCGTGATCAATACGGATGCCCACAGCATCGACATGCTTGAACATATGCCTGTTGGGGTTTCATCAGCCAAAAAAGGCTGGATTAAAGAATCAACGGTTCTTAATGCAAGGGATACGGACGGATTATTGGCGTTTTTAAAGAGAAATGATTAACTATTTGCCCATAAATAAGGAGGAGCTTTAACTCCATGCATAATAAAGCTTTAAAGACATTGGAATTTCATAAAATAAAAGAACAATTAATTTCACACGCATCCTCATCCATAGGAAAAGAGAAGGCAGAGCAATTGATGCCTTCCACGGATTTTGAAGAGGTGTCGAGGTGGCAGGAAGAAACGGATGAGTCAGCAAAAATCGTCCGGTTGAAAGGTAACTTGCCATTGGGCGGGATTTTTGATATCCGTCCGCATGCAAAAAGGGCACAGATTGGCGGAATGCTCTCACCGATGGAATTGATGGAACTTGCGAGTACGATTCGTGCCGGCAGGATCCTCAGCCGTTTCTTTGAAGAACTTGCAGAGCAGGAAATTGATGTTCCGCTTTTGGCCGAATATATTGATTCCCTTCATCCATTGATAGATTTGCAGCAGGAAATTACGTATGCAATAAGCGAACATGGCGAAGTGATGGATTCTGCCAGCGACAAGCTTCGCACCCTAAGAAACCAAATTCGGACGAACGAAAGCCGCGTCAGGGAAAAACTAGAAAGCATGATCCGTTCTTCCAATGCATCAACAATGTTATCCGATGCCATCATCACCATCCGGAATGACCGATTCGTCATCCCGGTAAAACAGGAATACCGGAGTGTGTATGGCGGGATCATCCATGATCAATCCTCATCAGGGCAGACGTTGTTCATTGAACCGCAAGCAATCGTTCAGCTGAATAATGTCCTCCAGGAAACCCGAGTGAAGGAAACGCAGGAAATAGAACGGATATTGGTCGAACTATCGGAAAAAGTCGGTGCGTACACTCCTGAATTGCTTCATAATGTCAAAGTGCTTGCCCAAATCGATTTCCTTGTCGCCAAGGCTAAGTATGCAAAAGCGATAAAAGGATCCAAGCCGATTCTGAATGATGAGGGGCGCGTGAAATTATTCAAAGCGAAACACCCGCTCATTCCGAGTGATGTTGTCGTGGCCAATGATATTTTTCTTGGTGATGAATTTACGACAATCGTCATCACCGGTCCGAATACAGGTGGTAAGACGGTTACCCTGAAAACGATTGGCCTCTGTACGTTAATGGCCCAGTCCGGTCTGCAAATCCCTGCGCTGGATGGTTCCGAAACGGCTGTGTTTTCCTCCGTTTATGCCGATATTGGCGATGAGCAGTCGATTGAACAAAGCTTAAGTACATTCTCCTCGCATATGGTCAATATTGTCGATATCCTTAAGCATGTCGATTATGACAGCCTTGTTTTATTCGATGAGCTTGGAGCGGGAACTGATCCACAGGAAGGTGCTGCTTTGGCCATTTCCATTTTGGATGAAGTGTATAAACGCGGAGCACGTGTGATCGCAACGACACATTATCCGGAATTAAAAGCGTATGGATATGATCGGGAAGGCGTCATTAATGCAAGCGTCGAATTTAATGTGGAAACCTTGAGTCCCACCTATAAACTTTTGATCGGTGTACCAGGTAGGAGTAACGCGTTTGAAATTTCCAAACGGCTTGGTTTGGAAGAAAGCGTGATAAGCAGCGCCCGCAGCCATATTGGTGAGGATACGAATAAAGTTGAGAATATGATAGCGTCCCTTGAAGACAGCCGCAAAAAGGCCGAAGAAGAAGAACAGGAAGCCAAGAATCACCTGGAACAGGCGGAAATTCTTCATAAAGACCTTCAAAGGCAAATTGGTGAATACCATGAAGAACGGGATGCGATGGTTGAAAAGGCAGCAAAAGAGGCAGCGGCAATCGTTGAAAATGCACAAAAGGAAGCAGAATCGATTATTGCCGACTTACGTAAACTGCGACTTGAAAAGCATGCCGATGTTAAAGAGCATGAACTGATCGATGCCAAAAAGCGGCTTGAAGAAGCAGCGCCAAAAGTGAAAAAAACATCAAATAAAGCTGCAAGGCCGCTGGATAAAAGCTTGAAACCTGGAGATGAAGTAAAGGTAGTAAGCTTCGGTCAAAAAGGTCACTTGATCGAGAAGGTCTCAAATAATGAATGGCAGGTTCAGATCGGCATCATGAAAATGAAGGTGAAGGAGTCTGACCTGGAATTCATCAAGACCACAAAAGTAAAAGAAACAAAGCCCCTCACCACGATCAAAGGCCGCGATTATCACGTTAGCGTCGAACTTGACCTCCGTGGAGAACGCTTTGAAAATGCAATATCAAGAGTGGAAAAGTACATTGATGATGCTCTTTTGGCCGGTTATTCGAGTGTCTCCATCATTCATGGTAAAGGAACGGGTGCTCTTCGGTCCGGGGTCCAGGAATACTTGAAAAATCACCGCTCTGTCAAAAGGATCCGCTTCGGCGAAGCCGGTGAAGGCGGAACAGGTGTTACGGTGGTGGAATTTAAATAAAGGAAAGCGGTCACTCCGGCCATTCAGTCAAGCCGGGTGGCTAGTTACCATTCGGGAGTTGGACCATGGTGAACATGTGGGAAAATGAATATGTATATATAGCTGCTCGTTACAGTGTCGTTATTCTGTGCATGATTGTTTTTTTAGCCATTTTTGAACTTGTCACAAAGTACAAGAACTGGGAGGAAATCAAACAAGGAAACCTTTCCGTCGCGTTGGCAACAGGTGGTAAAATATTTGGGATCGCCTATGTATTCCAACAGTCCATTCTCCATCAGAATTCGCTTATTACCATGATTGGCTGGGGCGTATACGGATTTGTCCTGCTATTGATCGGTTATTTCATTTTTGAATTTATGACTCCTAGATTTAAAATAGATGAAGAGATACAAAAAGATAATCGGGCAGTTGGATTCCTATCGATGATCATATCAATCGCATTATCTTTTGTCATCGGCGCAGGGATTTCTTAATGCCCTTCATGAGAGGGAGTAAGCTGTGGAGAAACTAGCAAAAGTCCTAATTGTTTGTTGCGGAATCTTTTTTCTGTTTGGAATCATTTATATGACATTCTTCAACTGAAGCGGCCATTATGCCGCTTCTTTTATTTGAGTTCAATTAAAAAGAGTGGGTGGTGGCATGTATAATAATAATGGTCAAATAGACTTTTCTAAAAGAGGAGGAGGATTATGGGTCAGTCCAAATTGATACAAAAGATAGAAGAATTATCGCTGAATGCGTTACCGGCCATGCAAACCCAAATCTATGACGGATTGGTTATCCGATTTGCGGATGGATATATGAAACGGGCGAATTCTATCGCCCCCATCTATTTATCGAATGAAAATGTGAAAAAGAAAGTATTGAATTGTGAACAATTATATTTTGCTAGGAATGGTAAGGCAATATACAAAATGACTCCACAGTCAAAGCCCAACAACTTGGATAGTGTATTGGAGGAGTCTGGGTATGTCCTGGAGGGAACAACGAGTGTCCAAGTATTGAATTTGGCAGAAACAGAATCACTGAATGAAATCAATGTCATAAAGTATGATCATTTACATGATCACTGGTTTCATGATTTCTGCCTACTAAGTAAAATGAATGATCATGATCAAACCATTCTGAAAAAGATGTTAGGGAATATCATTCAAAAAAAATGCTTTATGTTGTTGACTGATGAGGGTGGAACCGTGACAGCATGTGGACTGGGCGTTTTGGAAGACGAATACATAGGCCTGTACAATATCATAACCCATGAAAATTTTCGAAACCAAGGCAATGCTGCCATCCTCATTCGTAATTTATTGCATTGGGGTAAAGAAAATGGAGCAAAAAATGCTTATCTTCAGGTGATAAAAACAAACGCGCCCGCTCTAAGCTTGTACGAAAAGTTGGGGTTTGAAGAAAAATATAAGTATTGGTATAGAATTAAAACTAAGGAGTAGAACCACTCCTTTTTTTGTTCCCCTTTTTAAGTGTTGCATCCAATATTCCCTGTGGTCGGTATAGGACATATTTCTCATCATGGGGTCTTTGTACACTGAAATTCTGCAATTGTAAGAAAATCCCGATTGTATTATAATGAAAAGAGTATTGAGAATATTCAGAAGGAGGGGGCAAATGAGCAATAAGCCATGGCAAGCTATTTATCCGGAACAGATACCCGCTGCTTTGTCTTACGAAGATAAACCTCTTTATTCTTTTTTAAAGGAATCAGCCGAAGAATTCCCCGATAAAGTATCGATTCATTTCCAGGGAAAAGAATTAACTTTCCGGGAAGTGCATGAATCTGCTTTAAAGTTTGCGGCCTATTTAAAAAGTATCGGTCTTCAAAAAGGTGAACGCGTTGCCGTCATGCTTCCTAACTGCCCACAGGGTGTCATAGGCTTTTTTGGAATATTGATGGCAGGCGGAGTCGTGGTTCAAACGAATCCAACCTATACTGAACGTGAATTAGAATATCAAATGAAAGATTCCGGAGCGAAAATAATTTTGGCGATGGATATTTTATTTCCCCGTGTTGCAGCAGTGGCATCAAGAACGGATATAGAACATATAATTGTAACCGCTATCAAGGAATATTTACCTTTTCCGAAAAATCTTATCTATCCTTTTATTCAAAAAAAGCAATACGGCATTGTCATCAATGTGGAGCATGAAGGGAATCATCATTTATTTTCCGAAATCATGAAACGAAAGATGACCGAAGAAGTCACTGTGCCGATCGATGTGGATAATGACCTTGCCCTTTTGCAATATACTGGTGGGACAACAGGCTTTCCCAAAGGGGTCATGCTTACCCATAAGAATATGCTTGCGAATACGAAAATGTGCAATGCATGGCTTTATAAAAATAAGCGCGGTGAGGAAAGGATCCTTGCGATTCTGCCTTTCTTCCATGTGTACGGTATGACTACAGTCTTGGTTCTTTCCGTCATGGAAGGAAACACCATGATCATCATGCCAAAGTTCGATGTCTTAGCGACGCTTAAAACCATCCAAAAACAGAAACCGACCATGTTTCCAGGAGCGCCCACGATGTATATCGGCCTCTTGAACCATCCGGATATCGCTAAATATGACCTTTCTTCCATCAATGCCTGTATAAGCGGTTCTGCATCATTGCCCATAGAGGTTCAAGAGCAGTTTGAGAAAGTTACCGGCGGGAAACTTGTTGAAGGCTATGGACTTTCCGAAACCTCACCGGTGACCCATGCTAATTTCATCTGGGATCAGCCGCGTGTAAAAGGAAGCATTGGGCTGCCGTGGCCAGATACTGACTCGGTGATTCTGTCCCTGGAAACCTTTGAAGAGCTTCCCCCGAATGAGATAGGCGAAATTGCCATAAAAGGACCACAGGTAATGAAAGGATATTGGAACCGTCCGGATGAAACGGAAAACACCTTTAGAAATGGCTGGCTGCTTACAGGAGATTTGGGCTACATGGATGAGCAGGGGTTCTTTTATGTGGTCGAGAGGAAAAAGGATACAATCATTGCAGGCGGTTTCAATATATATCCACGAGAGGTGGAGGAGGTGCTATACGAGCATGAGGCCATACAGGAAGTGGTTGTGGCAGGTATCCCTGACCCCTATCGCGGTGAGACCGTTAAGGCCTATGTCGTACTGAAAAAAAATGCCAATGCCACTGAAGAGGAATTGAATGAATTTGCCAGAAAGAACCTGGCTTCCTATAAGGTGCCGCGCAGCTATGAATTCAGGGATGAACTTCCTAAAACGACGATAGGAAAGATCCTGAGAAGAGTCCTTATCGAGGAAGAAAAGAAAAAAATATCCGAGGAAAGAAAAGAAGCTTGAACTAGCACCCCTTTTAACGGAGCAGCGGAAGAAGGCTCCGTGTTTTGCAGAACGGCTGGACAACCTATGGATGGGGGCTGTACAATGAACTGAAGTGAATGTCAGGACCCCTAGAAGTTTTTGCTTGACAGTAAAGGGTCGTCATTTTATGATAGAAATATGAATGATGATTCATTCATTTTCTGAAAGGGGACATCCAGTGAAAAGCAACAGACCAAAGTATAATCAAATTATTGAAGCGGCCGTTATCGTCATTGCCCAAAACGGTTACTATCAAGCCCAAGTATCCAAAATCGCCAAGCAGGCAGGCGTAGCGGATGGCACCATATATCTATATTTTAAAAATAAAGAAGATATCCTGATATCATTATTCCATGAAAAGATGGGCTCATTCGTGGAACAGATCGAAGAAGAAATAACAGGGAAGACCACTGCTTCGGATAAACTGAGTGTGCTCATCCAAAAACATTTTAGAAACCTTTCAGAAGACGTGAATTTAGCAATTGTCACTCAGTTGGAATTGAGACAGTCGAATAAAGAATTGCGCCTTAGAATTAATGATGTGTTAAGAGGGTATTTAAATTTAATCGATCAGATCATTATTGAAGGAAAAGAGAACGGCGAATTCCTGCCTGATTTAAATAATTTACTTGCCAGGCAGATGATTTTTGGAACGATTGACGAAACAGTGACGACTTGGGTCATGAATGAGCAAAAGTACTCTCTTCCTGACCTTGCACCAGACGTTCACCGCCTGCTTATTGGCGGCTGTGGCCTGAAAAGTTAACGATTTAAATAGAGGATGGCTAGCCATCCTCGAAAGAATCGATTAATTCTGCTTCCCCTTTATCGGGAAGTGGTACATATTGAATTTTCAAAAAAGTTCGACTAGCATGCCTGGAGGGATTGATATGGAATATCTTAAGCTTTCTGTCGAAGATCATGTGGCTTTTATAACGATTGATCATGCACCTGCAAATGCGCTTTCTTCTGCTATCATCGGAGAGCTTTCACAGGCCTTCGATCAAATTGAGAAAGACGAGGCCGTACGGGTTGTCCTTCTTCATGGTGAAGGAAGATTCTTTTCTGCAGGAGCAGACATTAAAGAGTTTACGGAAGTGGAGAACGGGAAAGCTTTCGAGAAGCTGACCAAGAATGGTCAATCTGTATTTGAGAAAATCGAATCTTTTCCAAAACCGGTCATTGCAGCCATCCATGGAGCTGCGCTTGGCGGAGGATTGGAGCTGGCCATGGCCTGTCACATCCGATTGGTCACTGAAAGGGCTAAACTTGGTTTGCCTGAGCTGCAGTTGGGCTTAATCCCTGGATTTGCCGGGACCCAACGTCTTCCCCGTTATGTAGGCATGGCAAAGGCTGCTGAAATGCTTTTTACAAGTGAACCGATAACGGGTACGCAAGCTGTGCAATGCGGATTGGCGAATCATGCCTTCACGGATGAAGAACTGATTCCAAAAGCAAAGGAGCTAGCCAATAAAATTGCCAAGAAAAGCCCGCTGGCTTTAAAGTCGACCATTGAGTTATTAAATTATTCTAAGCATGATTCCTATCATAAAGGTGTGGAAAGGGAAGCCGCCCTCTTTGGCCAGGCTTTCGATACCGCTGATGCACAAGAAGGAATCAGCGCTTTCATTGAAAAAAGGGAAGCTGTATTCAAAGGGAAATGATGATTTTGGTATAAAAAACTATTTTTATATATTATGCAGGATTTTGATGAAATCTGTAGAACAATACTATATATCAATAAAATTCATAATCTTCAAAACTCAAATCATTCGGGAGGTATTATCGTGAACATTTATGTACTGCTGAAAAGAACATTTGATACAGAAGAAAAAATTACACTATCCAATGGGAAAATTAATGAGGATGGAGCAGAATTCATCATTAATCCATACGATGAGTATGCGGTTGAAGAAGCAATCCAGGTACGTGATGCACAAGGCGGAGAAGTAACGGTTATTTCTGTCGGAACCGAAGAGGCTGAAAAGCAATTACGTACAGCGCTGGCAATGGGTGCTGACAAAGCCGTATTGATAAATATAGAAGACGACATAGAAAATGGCGACCAATTCACGACTGCCAAAATTATAGGTGAATACTTAAAAGGTAAAAATGCCGATTTAATCATTGCAGGAAACGTAGCAATCGATGGCGGTTCTGGTCAAGTGGGGCCACGCGTTGCCGAAATTTTAGAAATTCCTTATATTACAACCATTACTAAACTGGACATAGCAAATGGAAATGTAAGCGTTATCCGTGATGTCGAAGGGGATTCTGAAACGATCGAAGCATCCCTTCCATTGTTGGTGACAGCTCAACAAGGGCTTAATGAGCCGCGTTACCCTTCATTGCCAGGAATCATGAAAGCGAAGAAAAAACCGCTTGAAGAATTGGAATTGGATGACCTGGATTTGGAAGAAGAAGATGTTGAGGCAAAAACAAAAACGATTGAAATTTACCTTCCTGCTAAAAAAGAAGCTGGAAAAGTATTGGACGGAGAAATCGGTGATCAAGTTAGCGAACTTGTTCAATTATTACGCAGTGAAGCAAAAGTGATTTAATCTTAAACGGTACTTTTCAAAACAACACACACGACAAAAAAGAAAAATAGAGCACAGGAGGTTTTTATAAATGGCTAGAAAGTTTCTTGTATTGGGCGAAGTTCGTGACGGTTCACTAAGAAATGTATCATTTGAAGCTATCGGTGCGGCTAAACTTGCTGCAGATGGCGGGGAAATCGTAGGTGTTTTAGTTGGTGACAGTGTTCAAAATTTCGGGAATGAATTGATCCAGTATGGCGCGGACCGGGTTGTGGCAGTAGAAAATGACCAATTGAAACAATATACTTCAGATGGATATGCGCAAAGCTTGCTTGCCGTCATCGAGCAGGAAAAGCCAGAAGGAATTTTCTTTGGACATACGGCCCTAGGAAAAGACCTTGCACCTAAATTGGCTGGAAAGCTTGAATCAGGTTTGATCTCGGACGTTACATTTATTGAAGAAGAAGGCGGAAATATCGTTTTCACCCGCCCGATATATTCTGGTAAAGCATTTGAAAAGAAAATTGTTACGGATGGCGTGATATTCGCGACAATCCGTCCGAACAATATCGAACCATTAGCTAAAGATGAGTCCCGCTCTGGTGATGTTTCTACATTAAGTGTGGACATTAAGGATTTACGTACAATCATTAAAGATGTTGTCAGAAAAGCTAGTGAAGGGGTCGACCTTTCAGAAGCGAAAGTAATCATCGCAGGTGGACGGGGCGTGAAAAGTGAAGATGGTTTTGAACCGTTAAAGGAACTTGCACAAGTTCTTGGCGGAGCGGTAGGAGCTTCCCGCGGAGCATGTGATGCGGACTATTGCGATTACTCTTTGCAAATCGGGCAAACGGGTAAAGTCGTAACACCTGACCTTTATATCGCCTGCGGAATTTCCGGTGCGATCCAGCATTTAGCGGGGATGTCCAACTCCAAGGTTATCGTTGCCATCAATAAAGATCCGGAAGCTAACATATTCAATGTAGCTGATTACGGAATTGTCGGAGACCTTTTCGAAGTCGTTCCATTACTTACGGAAGAATTCAAAAAACTAAAAGTTAACGCTTAAACTAATACAAATTAGGGGGCAAGACATTTGGCATAAGCCGACACATGTCTTGCCCCTTTATTTTGGCTAAGAGGCAAGGACTTCGGCCTGCATATTTATTCTTTTTTTGGACATCCTACCACTGAAGCAAAATATTAGCATCGATTCGAGCAACAATGGTATACTGTCTTTAGTTATTTGAGTAAATTTGAGGAGGAAATATATATGGCTATTGTAAATGCAACTGACCAAACTTTCACAACAGATACTAGCGAAGGTGTTGTTCTTGTAGATTTTTGGGCTCCATGGTGCGGACCTTGTAAAATGATCGCTCCAGTTCTTCAAGAACTTGATACTGAAATTGGCGATACAGCAAAAATCGTAAAAGTGGATGTAGATGAAAACCAAGAAACAGCAGGGAAATTCGGTGTAATGAGCATCCCGACATTAATCGTCCTTAAAGACGGTGAAGTGGTTGATAAGGTTGTTGGTTTCCAACCTAAAGAAGCACTTGCTGAACTTATTGCAAAACACGCGTAATAGTAAGATAGCTAAAAAAAGCTTCAAGTCTGCGGACTTGAAGCTTTTTTCGCTATCTTGATATATAATGATTGTAAAAATGGGAGAACAGGAGGCTGAATGCATGAATCAACAAATAAAGAATAAACTTGCCCTTCTTCCCGATCAACCTGGTTGTTATTTAATGAAGGATCGTCAGGGAACGATCATATATGTAGGCAAAGCGAAGGTGTTGAAAAATCGTGTCCGATCTTATTTTACGGGATCTCATGATGGAAAAACATTTCGGCTCGTGAATGAGATTGAGGATTTCGAATACATCGTCACCTCTTCCAATATCGAGGCTCTTATTTTAGAGCTGAACTTAATCAAAAAACATGACCCAAAATATAATGTCATGCTAAAGGATGATAAGACGTATCCTTTCATCAAGCTGACTGCGGAACGCCACCCGCGTCTAATCATTACGCGAAAAGTCAAAAAAGACAAAGGGAAATATTTCGGTCCTTATCCGAATGCGTTTGCAGCTAACGAAACGAAAAAATTGCTCGACCGCATCTATCCCCTAAGAAAATGCAATACTTTACCAGATCGCGTGTGTCTCTATTATCATCTTGGCCAGTGCCTGGCCCCATGTGTATATGAAGTAGAGGAACAGGAATATAAAAAAATGGTGGATGATATCAACCGGTTCTTGAACGGCGGGCATACTGAAATAAAAAAAGAACTGACTGAAAAAATGCTAGTGGCATCAGAAGAGCTCGATTTCGAGAGGGCCAAGGAGTTCCGTGACAAGATTGCCCACATTGATATTACGATGGAGAAGCAAAAAATGATGACGACCGATTTCGTCGACAGGGATGTATTTGGCTTTGCCTATGATAAAGGATGGATGTGTGTTCAGGTATTTTTTGTCCGGCAGGGTAAATTAATAGAAAGGGATGTTTCACTTTTTCCGGTCTATGATGAACCCGAACAGGAACTACTTACATTCCTAGGTCAGTTTTACGAGATTACGAACCATTTTAAACCAAAGGAAATCTTGCTGCCTGAATCAGTGGATGCCGAAATGGCCGAAGGGCTGCTTGGGGTCAAAACGATTCACCCCAAAAGGGGGGCGAAAAAAGACATGCTTAAATTGGCGAATAAAAATGCCTCCATCGCCCTTCAGGAAAAATTCTCTTTGATTGAAAGGGATGAAGAAAGAACGATCAATGCGGTGGAAAACCTCGGGAACCAACTGGGCATCTACACCCCGCACCGAATTGAAGCTTTCGATAACTCCAATATCCAGGGAAGTGACCCTGTTTCGGCTTTAGTCGTGTTCATTGATGGGAAGCCGGAAAAAAGAGAGTATCGAAAATATAAAATCAAGACGGTCCAGGGACCTGATGATTATGAATCGATGCGTGAAGTGGTCAGAAGAAGGTATTCACGAGTATTGAAAGAAGGGCTGCCGCTACCGGACTTGATCATCATTGATGGCGGAAAGGGACATGTCGAAGCCGTTCGGGATATTCTGGAGAATGAATTGGGCCTTGAGATTCCGCTTTCAGGCCTCATTAAGGATGAAAAGCATAGGACATCGCAATTGATGATCGGAAATCCTCTTGAAATCGTACCTCTTGATTCTCGGAGCCAGGAATTTTACCTATTGCAAAGAATTCAGGATGAAGTGCATCGGTTCGCGATTACTTTTCATCGCCAGCTACGCGGGAAAAATGCGGTTCACTCCCAGCTTGATGATATTCCAGGAGTCGGGGAAAAACGAAGGAAGCAATTATTAAGGCATTTTGGATCATTGAAGAAAATCAAAGAGGCAACAGTCGAGGAAATCATGGAAGCTGGAATGCCAAAAGGGGTAGCCGAGGGAATCGTTAGAAAATTACAAGAATAATCTTGCTACCGATAAATCACTATGCTATGATTAAAAGGAATTTTTAACTAGACAACTTAAAAGTGCTGATAGAGGTGCGGAATTCAAGAGTAAAGACCTGGAGAAGTATGAGCTTCCATGAAAGGTTTTGAAAGGGGATGACGCCGAAGGAAGACAAGACTCATACCTTGTTTTCCTGGTCCGACATTTAATAAATGGCGGATTGTCAGGGTTTATACCCTGGAGAGCTATCTCAGTGTGTTTACAGTATTGGATATGTGATCACAGCAATGAGATATTTCTCATTGCTTTTTTTATTGCCTAAAAAGTAGAGAGGGTGCATGAGGATGGCATTAATCGTTCAAAAATTCGGCGGAACATCCGTCGGTAGCGTAGAAAAAATCAAAAATGTTGCCAATCGGGTAATCGAGGAAGCGGAGAATGGAAATGAGGTAGTCGTCGTTGTTTCAGCCATGGGGAAAACAACGGACCAATTGGTTTCCATGGCCCGTGATATTTCCGGAACCCCGAGCAAAAGGGAAATGGATATGCTATTGACCACTGGGGAACAGGTAACGATTTCCCTGTTAACGATGGCATTGATTGAAGAAGGGCATGAAGCCATTTCGTATACTGGCTGGCAGGCTGGCATGCAAACGGAATCTGTTCATGGGAATGCCCGGATTTTAAACATTGATGCTTCAAGGATCCAAGCTCAGCTTCAACAGAAGAAAATAGTGGTCGTGGCCGGTTTCCAGGGAAACGATGTAAATGGGGAAATCACTACATTGGGAAGAGGCGGTTCCGATACGACGGCGGTTGCCATCGCTGCAGCTCTGAATGCGGATAGATGCGATATTTATACCGATGTAACAGGTGTTTTCACAACGGATCCACGCTACATAAAAGGCGCGCGAAAACTCCAATCCATTTCTTACGATGAAATGCTGGAACTTGCCAACCTAGGGGCGGGCGTCCTCCATCCAAGGGCTGTCGAATATGCAAAAAATTATCAAATTCCGCTTGAAGTCCGTTCAAGCATGGAGAGAGAATCAGGAACGATCATTGAGGAGGAAGCAACTATGGAAGAAAACTTAATTGTACGCGGCATTGCTTTTGAAGACAGTATTACGAGAGTCACAATTTATGGTTTGCCCCAATCACTTGGTGCATTATCCACAATCTTCACGACACTTGCGAAAAACCGGATCAATGTGGACATCATCATTCAAAGCATGACAGCCGAGGATACGACCAATCTATCTTTTTCCACAAAAAGTGAAGATACGGAAGCGGCCTTGATCGTGCTGGAAAATAATAAAGAACGATTGGGATTCGACCGGGTCGAAACGGAGAGCGGGTTGGCCAAAGTGTCCATCGTCGGTTCTGGTATGGTATCCAACCCCGGTGTGGCTGCCGAGATGTTTGAAGTGATGGCCAATACAGGCATCCAGGTGAAAATGGTCAGCACGTCGGAAATTAAAGTTTCGACTGTCGTCAATGAAAAGGAAATGGTGAAGGCGGTTGAATCCCTTCATGAAGCATTTAAACTTGGTCAGCATGCAAATGTGCTAGCTTAAGTGCAGGAGTCCAATAAAAAACAGACTTCCGGTAAAAAGGGTAAGTCTGTTTTAAGGGCTCATTAGATTGGATCTCTGGGATCCCATTGGATGGTGAATATCACTTTTTTTGCGCGGCGTTTGATTTCTTCCGTTGATTCGCTGAGGAATTTTTTTTGCAGTGAAAACTGCTCGGCAAGGAAACCGGCTTCAAGCTGGAAGTGACAATCAGGGTGTAAGTCCAGGCGGCGGCTGATTATTTCACCCGTCAGGGATAATTCCATCTCGTGTTTCGTATACTTCAAGATTTCCAGATTGCCCCATCCGGCGCTTTGGAAAAATTCAATAACTTCCTGATCGCCATTCAATGGGAATTTTCTTGCTAATTGTTTACCTGCCCAATAGAGGATTTGATTAGAGTCTTTTCCGAGAATATCGTCCAATAGAACTTCTCTGATTAATTCGTACCCGAAAGCTGGAACTTTGAATTCTTCAGTTTGAATTTCTTCAGTTTGAATCTCTTCTTCTATCGCAGCAGCAATATTTTTTTTCATAATTTATCGCCTCTTTCTGTAAATCTATTATAAACGTATTTCTTTTGCAAATTATACTGTTTTTTATTTATTTAAATAACAAATGGAAAAAAATGATAAATTATAGCGGGATATTAATAGATTAATTTGTAATTTCTCCAAAATATATACTTGATAGATTAAAAATTGACAATTTAATCCAATAAAATCTATTCTGAAAAAGAGATTTCTTGTATCCGTTTTCTTGACGCACATTGAAGTCAGGAGTAAAATGGACATGTCACATAATTGTAAAGGAAGTATAGAGGAGTTTTTTTGACTCTATACTATATTTTCACGCGGAGATAAAAGGTAGCCACCAGATTATCTTTGCATGATTTTTCACAAATTAAGGGGGGGCACTTAGTGGCAAAGAATCGTGAGTTTGGGAATCGCAGGCTTCATTCACTTCTAGGAGTAATTCCAATTGGTCTATTCCTAATTTTTCATTTATCGGTAAACTTTATGGCAACAAAAGGAGAAGAGACTTTTAATGGGGCAGTTCATTTGATTGAATATACGCCCGTAAAGCTTTTGGTTGAATGGGTAGTCATCTATCTACCAATCCTTTTCCATGCTGTATACGGAATTTATATTGCCTTTACAGCAAAAAACAATTTGGGGAGATTTGGCTTCTTCCGTAACTGGATGTTCATGCTGCAACGCTTGACTGGAATCATAACTTTGATCTTCCTTGTTTGGCACATTTGGGAAACTAGAGTCCAAGCAGCTCTAGGGGCAACAGTTGATTTCGATATGATGGCGGAAATTTTCTCTAATCCATTCATGATCGGGTTCTATATTGTCGGTATTATCTCAGCAATTTTCCACTTTGCTAATGGATTATGGTCATTTGCAGTGAGCTGGGGTCTGACAGTTTCACCAAGATCGCAAAGAATCATGACATACTTTACATTGATCGTTTTCGTTCTTCTTTCTTATATCGGAGTTAGCGCAATTTTCGCTTTCGTATAAGAAGATAGAGTTCATTTATAAGTATTAGGAAAAACATAGCTTGGCTAATGGAAATAAGGGAGTGACAGAATTGGGTAAAGGTAAAATAGTTATCGTTGGTGGAGGTCTAGCTGGATTAATGGCTACGATCAAAGCAGCAGAGCTGGGACAACAGGTTGATTTATTTTCTTTAGTGCCTGTTAAACGCTCTCACTCAGTTTGTGCCCAAGGCGGAATTAACGGGGCAGTAAATACAAAAGGTGAAGGGGATTCTCCATACATCCACTTCGACGATACAGTTTATGGCGGAGATTTCTTGGCTAACCAACCGCCGGTTAAAGCGATGTGCGAAGCAGCACCATCGATCATCCACATGTTTGACCGTATGGGTGTAATGTTCAACCGTACTCCGGAAGGTCTTCTTGATTTCCGTCGTTTCGGTGGTACTCAACATAGCCGTACAGCATTCGCTGGTGCAACAACTGGTCAGCAATTACTTTACGCATTGGACGAGCAGGTTCGCCGTTATGAAGTTGAAGGCCTTGTAACGAAATATGAAGGCTGGGAATTCCTTGGAGCTGTTATCGATGATGAGCAAACAGCACGCGGTATCGTAGCTCAAAACCTGACTTCAATGGAAATCAAATCATTCCCTGGCGACGCAGTCATCATGGCGAGCGGCGGCCCTGGAATCATTTTCGGTAAATCAACTAACTCAATGATCAATACAGGATCAGCAGCATCCATCGTTTATCAACAAGGTGTAAATTATGCAAATGGTGAGTTCATTCAAATTCACCCGACAGCAATCCCTGGAGATGATAAGCTTCGTCTAATGAGTGAATCCGCTCGTGGTGAAGGTGGACGTATCTGGACATATAAAGACGGAAAACCTTGGTATTTCCTTGAAGAAAAATATCCTGCTTATGGTAACCTTGTACCTCGTGATATCGCGACGCGTGAAATCTTCGACGTATGTATGAACATGAAGCTTGGTATTAACGGAGAAAACATGGTTTACCTGGATCTTTCTCATAAAGACCCTAAAGAACTTGATATCAAACTTGGCGGAATCATTGAAATTTACGAGAAATTCATGGGTGAAGATCCTCGTAAAGTTCCAATGAAAATTTTCCCTGCCGTTCACTATTCTATGGGCGGACTTTGGGTGGATTATGACCAAATGACTAACATCAAAGGTTTATTCGCTGCAGGTGAGTGTGATTACTCACAACATGGCGGTAACCGTCTTGGTGCGAACTCACTTCTTTCTGCAATCTATGGTGGTTCAGTCGCTGGACCGAATGCCGTTAAATATATTGAAGGCCTTGATAAAACTTCAGAATCCATTCCTTCTTCATTGTATGAAGGGTACGAAAAACAAGAACAGGAGAAATGGAATGAAGTCATGTCTCTTGATGGTAATGAAAACGCGTATGTTCTACACAAAGAACTTGGTGAGTGGATGACACAGCATGTTACTGTAGTTCGTTACAATGACAAGCTGAAAGAAACGGATAACAAGATTCTTGAGCTGATGGAACGTTACAAGAAAATTAACATCAACGACACGGCAAAATGGAGCAACCAAGGAGCTGCCTTCACTAGACAGCTTCAAAACATGATGCAATTAGCTCGTGTAATCACAATTGGTGCTTTAAACCGTGACGAAAGCCGCGGAGCTCATTACAAACCTGATTTCCCAGAACGTAATGATGATAAATTCATGAAAACTACAATGGCGACATTCAAAGGCTTAAATCAAGCACCTGAATTCCATTACGAAGATATTGATGTATCACTTATCGCACCGCGTAAACGTGACTACACAACGAAACACTAAAGAGGGGGAGCAAAAAAATGGTTGAAACTAAATCTGAGACTAAAACAGTCCGTTTTATAATCACTCGTCAAGATACACCGGATTCAGCTCCTTATGATGAGGAATTCGAATTAGCGTACCGCCCGAATATGAACGTAATTTCCGCTCTAATGGAAATTCGTCGTAATCCAGTAACTGTACAAGGCAAGCACACTACAGCAATCGCATGGGACATGAACTGTCTTGAAGAGGTATGTGGTGCTTGTTCAATGGTTATCAATGGTAAACCAAGACAATCATGTACAGCTCTTATCGATCAATTGGAGCAGCCAGTTCGTCTAGCTCCAATGCGTACATTCCCTGTTGTTCGTGACCTGCAAGTCGATCGCAGCCGTATGTTCGACTCATTGAAAAAGGTAAAAGCATGGATTCCTATCGATGGAACGTACAATCTTGGACCAGGACCTCGTATGCCAGAAAAGAAACGCCAATGGGCTTACGAGTTATCTAAATGTATGACTTGCGGTGTTTGTTTGGAAGCTTGTCCGAACGTAAACAGCAATTCAGACTTCATTGGGCCACAACCATTATCGCAAGTTCGTTTATTCAATGCACATCCAACAGGTGCAATGAACAAAGCTGAACGTTTAAATACGATCATGGGTGATGGAGGGCTTGCAAACTGCGGTAACTCGCAAAACTGTGTGCAGTCTTGTCCGAAAGGCATTCCATTGACGACTTCAATTGCCGCGTTGAACCGTGATACTACGATCCAACAATTCCGTAACTTCTTCGGCAGTGATGAAGTTTAATAAGTAACATGAAAGAACCTGTATCATATGATATGGGTTCTTTTTTTTATTGTTTGACGCACGTTGACTTGGTTGGTAATCGATTGCAATATAAACGATTGATAACTGGGATTAAAGTGTAAATGCGGCCCAAGCCAACGGTGAAGGATTTGATTAATGAAGTGAGCTTGATAAAATTAATCTGCTTCAATAGAAAATCCTTTTCATTATCGTTGTTTTCTTATAAAATGAGTGAATAGTCATTCAATTCAGAAAGGGTGTGCACAAATTGGGCAGAATATCATATATCGATAATATAACGGAGTGGATCAATGATTTTTCTTTTAAACATGAGATTAAGGTCCGCTTTTCGGAAACTGATATGTTTGGGCACTTGAATAACACGATTCCTTTTACTTATTTTGAGGAAGCTCGGATTGAGTATTTCAACAGTATGGGGTTCATGAAGGATTGGACCTCGGCTGAATGCGGTGAGATGCCGGTTGTTGCAAATTTACAGTGTGATTACCTGAAGCAGGTGTTTTTCAATGATCATTTGACAATCCATGTGAAAGCTGACCATATCGGAAATTCTTCAGTGGAGTTACATTATATGGGAGCTAAACAAGATGGTTCAATTTGTTTAACGGGCAGGGGGACGATTGTACAAGTCTCAAAGGCCACCGGAAAGCCCGTACCTTGGACGGAAGAGATGAAACGATCGATGTGGCATACAGAGCTGAACAATCCTAAAAATATTTCCATTTAGACAAGTAAAAGAGTCACTCCATTGCCCCAGCCGACATACTATATCTTGACTAAATAGACACCCACTCCGGGTTTTATGCTGGTGAAGGCAAGGAGGGTAACATTACTTGAAGGAGAACGAATTCACTCATAAGCCACTACTCACCAAAAGAGAAAAAGAAGTATTTGAGTTACTAGTACAAGACAAAACAACAAAAGAAATCGCAGGTGAATTGTTTATTAGCGAAAAAACAGTTCGAAACCATATTTCGAATGCGATGCAGAAGCTTGGAGTTAAAGGACGTTCGCAGGCAGTCATAGAACTCCTTCGTATGGGAGAACTTAAGCTTTAATGTGTTAACTCTTAATACGTAAGCCTTATAAATAATTTCTCTCCCGTTTATTGGCAGCATATAAGGAAGGGCAAAGCAACCTGGTTGTTTTGACTTCTTTGGATGCTGCTTATTTTTATGTATGGGGTTTCATAATGCTTCCAGGCAATCAATCTTGAAAATCATTTCACTTTCATCCAAAATGGTAGTATGATAAGTTTCATGAAGTGGGGAGCTGTGTGTATGGATGAAGAGAAGCAGGCGGCAAATGTAGCCGATATCGAGAGGGAATTGCGCTATGTATCGACGTGGCTTAAACAAAGGGGAAGAGAAATTCTCCATGATTATAAAATTACCATTCCTCAATTCGTGGCTTTGCAATGGCTTTTTGAATCAGGCGACATGACGATTGGCGAATTGTCCACAAAGATGTTTCTCGCCTTCAGCACAACGACGGATCTGATTGACCGCATGGAGAAACATCAGCTTGTTCAGCGTGTCAGGGATGAAAAGGACCGGCGTGTGGTTCGAATTCACCTTCTTGAAGAAGGTGAACGGATTATCGAAGAAGTCATTAATAAACGGCAGCAGTACTTGAGTGGCGTGTTAGTCAATTTTAACGAATCTGACATCAGGTCCCTCAAAGGGATTCTAGCAAAACTACATCTAGAAATGAAAGAAAAATGAGGCGAGTTTTTTGAAACAACCGATAGGCATCATTGATTCAGGGGTAGGCGGCTTGACAGTAGCTAAAGAAGTCATGCGTCAGCTTCCAAATGAAAATATAATTTACTTAGGTGATACAGCAAGATGCCCTTATGGGCCGAGGACTAAAAAAGATGTCCAGACCTTCACATGGCAGATGACGAGGTTCTTGATGAAGAAGGATATAAAAATGCTGATCATCGCTTGCAATACGGCGACTGCAGCTGTATTGGATGAGATCAGGGCAATACTTCCGATTCCTGTGTTGGGTGTCATTCATCCAGGGGCAAGGGCGGCATTGAAAGTTTCTGATTCCTTGCATATTGGCGTAATTGGTACGGAAGGCACGGTAAAAAGCAAAGCTTATGACGACGCGCTTGCTTCCATCAATTCCGATGTGAAAGTAGATAGTTTAGCATGCCCGAAATTTGTCCCGATCGTGGAAAGCGGGGAGTTTCAAGGGGGTATCGTCAATAGGGTCGTGGCACAAACCTTGAACCCGTTGAAGAAAACGAAGATCGACACATTGATCCTTGGCTGTACTCATTATCCACTGCTGGGGCCTGTAATCTCTTCCTATATGGGGGACGAAGTGCAAGTCATTTCCTCTGGTGAAGAGACGGCCCGTGAAGCAAGTGTCATTTTGGATTACTATAAATTAATCAATAAAAGCAAGCTCCGTCCAGTTCATCGCTTTTACACGACTGGTTCAAGAGATATGTTTGGTTCCATCGCGTCGAGCTGGCTCGGTATTCATGTCAATGACATCGAAACAATTAAAATTGATCACTTATAAGGCTTCCATTTGGAAGTCTTTTTTTCGGAGGGGAAAATATATTGTTATGTAAATAGCTGCAAGCCAGGATGGATATATCGTTAGAGAAGATGAAGCCTAGATGGACTTTAAGGGATAGAAAGGGAAAGGGGATTCGGTGTTCCAATCAGGGTTTCCTGAAATCCCAATGAAGCTGACAAAAATGCAGCAGTACGGGCAAGTTGCCCAGCTCCATTTCAGTGAGAAAAATAATTGGTCTATTTTCCCCTAGGGCTCGTATAAATAGGAGTACAAACTGTCCTAGGAGTGATTTTATGTCCAATAAATCAAAAGTAACAATGGTTGTGACCATTCTGGCATCTTCTTTTTGGCTCTCGGGCTGCGGATTATTTGGCGGTGAAGAGAAAAAGGAAATTGATCCACCAAAGGATGTTACATTAGTCGAGGATGAATCTTCATTGAAAGAAAAAGAAACGAATGGTGAGGAAAAGCCAGCGGCTGATGGAGAAGAAGGCGCTGTTGAATCGAAAACGGTGAAGACGGAGTTATATTTAATTGATAAAAGCGGGTATGTGGTTCCGCAGACATTGGAACTTCCTAAATCGGAGGCTGTCGCTAAACAGGCCCTTGATTACCTTGTCAGTAACGGACCAGTCACGGATAAACTTCCAAATGGGTTCAGGGCCGTCATTCCTGCCGATACCCAAATAAGCGTGAACATTAAAGACGGAGTGGCTGTGGCGGACTTTTCGCCGGAGTTCAAAAACTATCAGAAAGAGGATGAACTTAAAATCCTTCAGGCCATTACATGGACCCTGACACAATTCGACTCGGTCGATAAAATCCAAATGAGAATCAATGGGGAAGATATTTCCGAAATGCCGGTCAATGGCACACCGATAGATGAAAATATCTCAAGGTCTTCAGGAATCAATATCGATACGAGTGACGTAGTCGACATTTCCAATACAAAAGCACTGACCGTTTATTATGTAGGCGGTGACGAGGAGTACACTTATTATGTTCCGGTGACGCGCAGGATCAGTGAAACGGTGTCTGATAATGTAACAGCCGTCATTAAGGAATTAACGAAGAGTCCTTCGGGTTCCAGCCTGCAAACAGGGTTCATGAGTGATGTAGCTTTACTTGACGAGCCTAAAGTGGCAGAAGGTAAGGTTAGCCTCAACTTTAATGAAAATATCCTTGGAAGCTTTAAAGAGAAAAAGGTATCACAAGAAGTCCTTGATGCCTTGGTTCTTTCTTTAACGGAACAGAAAGGAATTGAAAGCGTTGAAGTACAAGTTCAGGGCAGCGCTGATGTTCTTAATGAAGAAGGAAAGAAATTATCCGAACCAGTGGTACGTCCAGAGAAAGTCAACACTGGCAGTTTTTAAAGAACGGAATAATATTTGAAATATCGCAATGAGGCAGCCTGAAGCTGTCTCTTATTTTTTTGCCTCCAGAATTGAATTACCACCCTTTTAGAGCCCCTGTCGTATAAATCTTAATTATTGCATTAGATGAGAACTAATACCCCTGCCAGCCAATTTTCCGTATCGTGAGAAAGTTTTTACATAAATAAATTTTTAAAAGGGGAAATTACTTTTAATAATGCGATAAATGGGGGGGATTCTGGATCTAAAGGTAATTCAGGCTGTACACATCTATGTTTTAATCATTATGAATACAATATCTTGACCGCATCTCAACGCGATGCTTGGATGAGTGTCATAATGAGTGTCGTTCCTTGTATCGTTTGGACCCTATTTATTTTTTATATTTATAAAAAACTAGATAAAGAAGATATAAACGCTTTTCTAAAAAAATGGTCTACACCTTTAAGTGTTGAAATCATGGACCCCACTGCAAAAATCATCGTGTTGGAACAGGAAAAGAAACCTTTATATGATTTAGAAGTTAGAGCAGTATAGATAACAATGATATGGAAAAAATCGAAAAACGGTAGAAATAAAAGTTAAGGAAGATATTTTGAAGACATTGGAGACAGGGGGGGAATCCATACAGACCTTTTTAACATCAGTGAAGAGGCATACAGAAACCATGTGAATAAGTGGGATAATAAAATTATTAATTCCTTTGATAAGACTTCAATAAATAACATAAAAGTTAATATCCATATTAGTGAAAATTACAAACGTTAGATTACAAGTTTCGGCTTATTGCAGATGAGGGAGTTGTGTTAGACTTAGGTTATCCGGATGATACAGCGGCCTTTTTTATCGTGAAAGGGAGCGCTGAATTCTTCCGTTTGGCACTGGAGAAGAAGTGGCTTTTACATATAACGAGTTACAGCGGATTCTTTCTTAGCCCCAAAAGCTTCATGCCGATAAAATAAAAAAGGGTGAAATGAAAAATGAAGACAGTAATCATTGCAACGAAAAATAAAGGGAAAGCCAATGAGTTCGAAAGCTTATTCTCTGCAAAAGGATATGAAGTCAAAACACTTCTCGATGTACCGGATGCTCCGGATGTTGAGGAAACTGGCACGACTTTTGAAGAAAACGCGATCCTGAAGGCAGAGGCCATTGCCCATCAGCTGGGCCACTTTGTCATTGCTGATGACTCCGGATTGATTGTAGATGCATTGGAGGGCCGTCCTGGCGTATATTCTGCGCGCTATGCTGGAGAGTCCAAGAGCGATGTAGCAAACACGGAAAAAGTCCTCCGGGAGCTGGAAGGCGTACCAAAAGAGGATAGAACGGCGAGATTTTATTGCGCATTGGCACTTGCGTCACCCAACCAGGAAACGATTACGGTATCAGGAACGATGGAAGGCTTGATTACAGAACAGCCTTCTGGAACAAATGGATTCGGTTATGATCCCATCTTTTTTGTTGAGGAACAGGGCAAAACAAACGCCGAATTGACAAAAGGGGAAAAAAACAAAATCAGCCACCGTGCCAACGCATTGAGGGCTCTAGATGAAAAACTTGATCTATTTCTAAAAAGGGAAGAAGGAATGTGACGATGAAAGTGCTAATAATGAGTGACAGTCATGGCTTAACTCATGAAATCAGCATGATTGCCGACCGTCATAAACAAGAGGTTTCTGCCATGATCCATTGCGGTGATTCAGAGTTGGAAAGAAATGACCCTCACATGTCGGAATTCTTAGCCGTTCGTGGGAATTGTGACTATGATTCAACATATCCGAATGATATTGTGGAGAGTATCGCAGGCAAACGTTTCTTCCTTACGCATGGGCACCTCTATAATATAAATATGACCTTGATGAACCTTTCATATAAAAGTGAAGAGACAGGGGCGGATATTATTTGCTTTGGCCATTCCCATGCTGCAGGCTCAGAATTGATTGACGGCAAGCTCTTCATCAACCCGGGAAGCATTAGGCAGCCGCGAGGACGAAAAGAGAAAACCTATGCCATTTTGGATATCGGAAATGACCAACTTGAAATCATCTTTTATGACCTTGAAGGAAAAATCGTTGAGGAACTAAGAAATGCTTATCAAATGGAATGACTTCATGTATAATGAACAGGAAGCGTTTTTCCCCCGCTTCCTGGTTCATAAAAAAAGAAAAAACTTTTTTTGAAAAACCGTTGACTTTCTTTTGATATCCTAATATAATAAGAAGTGTCCTAAGGGAACAGTTAAGGTAATACATAAGTTTTACCGCAACTCATATCATAAACGTCTCAGTAGCTCAGCTGGATAGAGCAACGCCCTTCTAAGGCGTCGGTCGGGAGTTCGAATCTCTCCTGGGACACTAACTAAAAAAGCCAAAACCTTCTAAGGTTTTGGCTTTTTTTACTTTTTTGGGCTGTATAAAATAACGAGGGTAATTTCGATTCGCATCCTTTTATAATGTTCGTATAACGATAAGAAGTTTTTTATTTCATATTTATCGCAGGTGGATGATCCTTTTATGTCGAATTTGTTATAAATAAGGAGATGTTTAAATGAATAAAGATAGATTATTCAAGTTCATTCAAACTTCCACTCGGGGCAATTTTTTCTCAGTCGAAATAACCGAAGATGGAACTGAAGTGGTCCAATTAGCCAAGGAGTTGGAAAAAGAAGGAAGAATCAAGTTGAGGGAATGCACACGTAAAGAGCAAGGTGTTTATCTGGAAGGAATACTTAAGTTTGTGCCTAGCTAATACTTAATGAGCTCTGAGGAGGGGCAAATACTATGCTCCATAGAAAAAGGCATCCGTGATCGGGTGCCTTTTTTTCTATTTCTAATTCAATGTATTGTTTTTATGATTTCACGGTTGCTGGAATTATAAAAAAACAGGAAAAACATTGACATAAAGCAAACAAATTAATATTATGTTTATTATATTATAAACTTTATAGGGAAGTGTTTGTTTTATGAAGGACGCTGAAATGTTTTGGAGCGCGTCGCAGGATGAGCTTAAACAAGGGTATATAGAAGGTGAGAATCAATATGTTTGTTTGCTGTGCGGAAATGCAATTGAAAAGGGGATCGTATACCCGGAAGATGGAGTTCTTTATGAAGCGAAGAGGTATATGGGAATTCATATTGAACATGCACACCGCTCCGTTTTCGATTACTTGATTGATCTCGATAAAAAACTTACAGGTCTCACGGACCATCAAAATCGCCTTCTTCGCCTTTTTTACCAAGGGAAGAATGATGCTGAGGTTCAGGAGGAAATGGGGATTGGGAGTCCTTCCACCATTCGGAACCATCGCTTTGTGTTGAAGGAGAAAGAGCGTCAGGCTAAGTTGTTTTTAGCCCTGATGGAACTTTTGAAAGATAAAGATGAACATGCGCCGGCATTTATCCCGCTTCATCAAAAAGCGAGGATGGTCGATGATCGTTATAACGTTACCGAGGATGAAAAGGTGACTGTACTGAAAAAATACTTCCCTAAAGGCAGTCAGGATACATTAAAGTCTTTCCCGCCAAAGGAAAAACAAAGGCTGATCATTCTCCAAGAAATTATGAACCGTTTTGAAAAAGAGCGGAAATACGAAGAAAAAGAAATCAATCAAATATTGGGTGCCGTTTATCCTGATCATGTTCTATTGAGAAGATATTTAATAGAATATGGATTCTTGGATAGAAAGCCTGATGGGAGCCAATATTGGCTGAAGAAATGATGACTGGAGGCATGAAATATGGATCGTAAAAAAGAATTGAAGCAATTATATAAAGAAACGAAAGTAGAAGCAGGTGTATACCAAATAAGAAATAAGGTAAATAATAAAGTCTTTATCGGAAGCACCAGGAATTTAAAGACGTTGAAGGGGAAACAATTTGAATTGGAAGTCGGAACAAACACGAATAAAGTGCTGCAAGGTGAGTGGAACGAATATGGGAAAGAGGCTTTTTCTTTTGAGGTACTGCAGGTAATGAAACCGAAAGAAACAGGTTTTTTTGATGCTAAACGGGAATTGAAAAAACTTGAAGAAGAATGGCTTGAAAAAATACAGCCATACGAAGAACGGGGATACAATAGAATGAAATCCAACTGACTTGTATGCAGCCTTTAGAGATTCTGGATGATTCCCGGCTCCTGGTGATTGGTGTCCTTTTACACGAATTACTAAACTTGCACAAAGGAACTTCGGGTTTGGGTGGAAAGAAAGTATAAAAGAATACATGGATAAGGATAATAAAAACGGCTGAATTTGGGCGTGTTCAAACAGGGAGTCATTTATGGCTCCTTTTTTGCGTGAAGATATTGAGGGATCTCACTTGTTGTTAGTTTTTAAATGGTTTAAGCTAGTAATGAGGGAACTTTTTAAATAAGGGGAAACCCGTGGGGGACCTTCACTAAATAATTAATTTTAGGAGTTGCGAATGAAAAAAATAGGATGGACGATAACGGGGATAGGGACAATCGTTGCGCTGGGGGCCTTGCTTTATCCTTTGAATGTTATTGATAAAACACTATGTATATATTTATTACTTGGCGGTGCAGGGCTAATGTTTGTCGGGTCTATGATCAGGGCTTTTCGGCTGCTGAAACGGTGATTGATTTTTAAGGTTGATTAAAATCGTGCGATTAAGGTGATGACATGGAGAAAGATCAATTGAAATATGCGCAGCAGCATCTGGCTAATGAACGCACCTTCTTAGCGTGGATAAGAACGGTGATTGCGATAGTGGGGGTTGGTTTTCTAGCGACAAGCCTGCATTTTACGATCGGTGTGCATCGGGATGCCCGGATTGATTTGATCAGTATCGTGCTGGGGATGTTTGCATGTGCATTGGGCTTTGTGATTACAGTTCTGGCGACATTCGGATATCTTCAGAAGAAGCGGCAAATCAATGAAGGAACGTTCCGGCCTTCAAGTGCGCATGTAATTCTAATCGCTGTTTTTATGGTCATATTGTTATCGATGATCATTTTATATTTTGTGTTCATAAAATTTTAAAAACTGCCCTAACCTATATAGGGCAGTTTTTTTAGTATCTCTATTACAAACTTATTCTTACATCGTCACGGGAAGATTTATCCCATTAAGTGAATGCTGTCAAAAAACGAAAGCTTGAAAAACACTGTATTTCATTTTGGGTTTGAAACAGTAATAAAAACCTTTTAAAAGCATTTCATTCAGTATTTTACACGTCAGCCATGGGAAAGCTTAGTTTTCACCGGAAGGGAATATCAGCTGCAAGGAAAAGAACGATCGAGTAATGTCTTTTGCCTTCCTTGAAAAAATATGAACAACCATCATCAGTTTGTGATTAAACTTAACATGGTCAACGCTAGCTTTAAAGCTTTTGGAGGAACTTTACTTTATTCAATTTCGATTACGTTTTAATATTTGTTTAATTTCCGTTTTGTGAGATATGATAAAGAGGAACTATAAGGAGGTCATCAAGATGGTGGATATCAAAAAAGGTGAAAGTTCTTTTTTTGTCGAAGAATCTGGTGAGAAACTAGCGGAAATCACATTCTTTAAATCAGGTGATGATGAAATCACGGTGGATCATACGGTTGTTTCTGACAAGCTTCGCGGGCAAAAGGTAGGAAATGCCCTAGTCGAAAAGGTAATAGGGTTCGCACGGGAGGAAAAACTGAAAATTGTTCCGGTATGTTCTTTCGTTCAAAAACAATTTGAAAAAAATGCAGAATACGAGGATGTATTGGCTAAATGAACCAGAGGGCTGGACCAGGGGATGAGTAATATCACCTGTGTTCAGCCCTCTGTCATTTTTTTAGATGATCTCCACCCCCGCTATTTGGGAAAAATCATTACCGGTGACTGGCATCATGTGGGTAGTGCGAGGATATTTCGGTGGGGAAGTTAAATTTAATGGAATGGTTGATTTTTTAAAAATTAAAAATTGAAAAAACTTTTTTTGTAGAATGTGGTCATGATAGGTATGTAAGCGTATACAACGAATCTTTCAATTTGGAATTATCAAAAAATTTCAAAAAACCTGTTGACTACTACCTTAAATACACGTAAGATAATCACAAATACAAGACATCAAACATAAGCGTTTTGAAAAATGTGAATAATGCGAAAATCATTGAAGAGGATAAGTAGTCTTTTAAAAAGGCAGTCACAGAGAGCCGGGTAGCTGAGAGCCGGTATTGTCCAGAAAGATGAACTCACCTTGGAGTTTCAGCTTGAACGTCTGACTAGTAGGGCTGAACGGGTGCGTACCAGTACCCGTTACCAAAACAGAGAATAGTGTATGCTATTCAAAGTGCGCATGGAGTTTCATGCGAAAAAGGGTGGTACCGTGGAGTGGCTCATCAAGCCTTTTCACCCCTTTAACTTGCCGAGTGCAAGTACATTTGGGGTGAAAAGGCTTTTTTGTATGCTTAAAAAGCAGAAAATTCTGAATCTTAGGAAAACGTTTAGTGGAAAAGTGAAGGAGGTTTTTACGAAATGACACAAAAGTCAGTTGTTGCTGATCGGAAGAGTGGAAAGACACATTATAGTGGAGCCGAATTTCTGCTGGATGCATTGAAAAAGGAAAATGTTGAAGTCATCTTTGGTTATCCGGGTGGATCTGTATTGCCGATTTATGACAAGCTTTACAGTTCAGAACTTTTTCATATTTTGACAAGGCACGAACAAGGTGCGATTCATGCAGCGGAAGGATACGCCAGGATTACCGGCAAGCCGGGGGTGGTCATAGTCACATCCGGTCCAGGGGCAACGAACATTGTCACCGGTTTGGCCGATGCGATGATTGACTCTTTACCGCTTGTGGTAATTTCGGGTCAGGTTGCTACCAGTGTAATTGGTTCGGATGCTTTCCAGGAAGCTGATGTACTGGGGATTACTACCCCGATTACAAAACATAACTATCAGGTGAGGAAGCCGGAAGACCTTCCGCGCATTATAAAAGAAGCTTTTTATATCGCTTCAAGCGGCCGCCCCGGCCCAGTATTAATCGATATACCTAAGGATATGGCCATTATACAAGGTGAATCGACGGATAAGGAGCCAGAAATGGATCTCCCTGGCTATCAGCCGACGACCAAGCCTAATTACTTACAGATCAGAAAGCTTGTTGAAGCCGTAAGCGGAGCGAAAAGACCGGTCATTCTTGCAGGGGCAGGAGTCCTGCATGCAAAGGCCTCCCATCTATTAAAGGAATATGTCGAGCAGCAAGGCATTCCCGTCGTCCATACTTTATTGGGTCTTGGAGGCTTTCCGGCGGAACATCCTCTCTTTATCGGAATGGGTGGTATGCATGGCTGCTATGCAGCAAACATGGCGTTATCGAAATGTGACCTATTAATCAATATCGGTGCCCGGTTCGATGATCGATTGACTGGGAATCTGGCGAAATTCGCACAGCATGCAACTGTGGCCCATATCGATATTGATCCAGCGGAAATCGGTAAAAATGTGCAGACAAAAATTCCGGTCGTCGGAAGTGCCAAGGAAGCACTGGCGGAGTTGATTGCGCAAAATGGCAAGAAACCGGAAATTGATGTATGGACAACGCAGCTGACGGCATGGAATGAAGAGTTCCCATTGCGTTATACACATGAAGAAGGCGTACTGAAACCTCAGCGTGTCATCCAGATGCTTCATGAAAAAACGAATGGGGAGGCCATTGTTACGACGGATGTTGGACAGCATCAAATGTGGGCAGCACAATACTATCCGTTTAACAAACCGAATTCATGGGTCACTTCCGGTGGATTGGGGACGATGGGCTTTGGCTTACCTTCGGCTCTCGGAGCGCAATTGGCGAATCCGAAAGCGACGGTGCTTTCCATTTCGGGTGATGGTGGATTCCAGATGTGCCTGCAGGAACTTTCGGTCATTGCCGAAATGAATCTGCCGATCAAGATCATCATCGTCAACAACGGGGCACTCGGGATGGTAAGACAGTGGCAGGAACTCTTTCATGATAACCGTTTCTCACACAGTATTTTTCAATCGCATCCGGATTTCGTGAAATTGGCCGATGCTTATGGAATACCAGGATACAAAGTGACGACGGAGGAAGAGGCAAGCAACTGCCTGGATGCAGCGTTAAAGACTGATGGTCCAGTGTTGATTGATTTCCGTGTAAAACAAAACGAAAATGTCTTCCCGATGGTAGCACAAGGAAAAGGGCTTGATGAAATGGAAGGAGTTTAATCAATGAAGGGAATTCTTAGCCTAACCGTGAACAACCGGCCAGGCGTCCTGAATCGGATTACGAACCTGTTCACGAAAAGAAATTATAACATTGAAAGCATGACTGTCGGACCCTCCGAACAGAATGGCATTTCAAGGATGACCTTCGTGGTCGATGTTGATGATGAAGCTGTCATTGAACAGATCACCAAGCAATTGAATAAGCAGGTCGATGTTTTGAAAGTATTTGATATTACGAATCAATCGATTGTGGCGAGGGAACTGGCACTCATTAAAATATTGGTGACCACACAAACCCGAGCCGAGATTTATTCAGTCATCGAACCCTTCCGAGCGTCAGTTATAGATGTCAGTAAAGATAGCCTGACAGTTCAAATCACTGGGGAATCGGATAAAATCGAAGCCTTCATTGAACTGATCAAGCCATATGGCATCAAGGAATTGGCAAGGACAGGGACAGCCGCCATCCCGCGTGGAATGCAAATTGCACACGCTAAGAGTGCGACAATCGTATAAACCAAAAACAAAAAAACAAAACAAAAACAAAGATGAAAAGGGAGATGTAATTATTATGGCAAAAGTATATTATAACGCAGAAGCAAACGAGAATTTTTTCAACAATAAAAAGGTAGCGGTAATCGGATATGGTTCACAAGGACACGCACACGCACAAAACCTACGTGACAGCGGTGTAGATGTAATCATCGGAATCAGGAAAGGCAAATCATTCGATAAAGCGGTGGAAGACGGCTTTAATGTTTACACAGTGAAAGAAGCAGCTGAACAGGCAGACGTAATCATGAACCTATTACCGGATGAAACTCAGCCGAAAGTATACCAAAAAGAAATCAAACCGGTATTGCGTGCGGGGCAAGCGTTAATGTTCGCACACGGATTCAACGTCCATTTCAATCAAATCGTTCCCCCGGCAGACGTGGATGTATTATTAGTCGCTCCAAAAGGTCCGGGACATCTTGTTCGCCGTACATATGAACAAGGTGCAGGGGTGCCGGCATTATTCGCCATCTATCAAAATGTAACGGGTGAAGCAAGGGAATTGGCACTTGCGTACGCTCGGGGAATCGGTTCATTAAGAGCTGGCGGTTTGGAAACCACTTTCCAGGAAGAAACGGAAACGGATCTATTTGGAGAGCAGGCAGTACTTTGCGGCGGATTGACTGCCCTTGTGAAAGCTGGATTCGAAACCTTGACAGAAGCTGGATATCAACCGGAAGTAGCATATTTCGAGTGTTTACATGAACTTAAATTAATCATCGACCTTATGTATGAAGGCGGAATGGAAAACATGCGCTATTCCATTTCTGACACAGCTCAATGGGGAGATTTCGTTTCTGGACCACGCGTTGTGACGGAAACTACGAAAGAGTCAATGAAAGCGATCTTGAAAGACATCCAAGACGGTGAGTTCGCTAAGGGATGGATCTTGGAGAACCAAGCGAATCGTCCAGTTTTCAATGCGATCAATAATCGTGAAAACCAACATCAAATCGAAGTGGTTGGCCGTGAGTTAAGAAAAATGATGCCATTCGTGAAACCTCAACAACAAGAGAAAGAAGTGGTAGCCGTTGCGAAAAATTAATATATTTGAAACTACACTTCGAGATGGGGAGCAATCAGCCGGTGTAAATTTGAATTTTACCGAGAAACTTGAAATTGCTTATCAGCTTGAAAGATTGGGTGTTGATATTATCGAAGCCGGTTTTCCGGCAGCATCCAAAGGGGATTTCAACTCCGTACAGGAAATCGCGCGCAAAATCAAAAACAGCTCTGTCACAGGGCTGGCGCGTGCTGTAAAAGGTGATATTGATGCAGCTTGGGATTCATTAAGGGGCGGCGCAGAACCAAGATTGCATACGTTCATCGCCACTTCGCCCATTCATCGTGAATATAAGTTGAAAATGTCGAAGCAGCAAGTGATTGAAAGGGCGGTAGAAATGGTTAAGTACGGGGCAGCGCGTTTTCCGATCGTGCAATGGTCTGCAGAAGATGCAAGCCGTACAGAACTTGACTATTTGGCTGAAATCGTTGAAGCGGTCATTCAAGCTGGTGCCAAGGTCATTAACATCCCGGATACTGTAGGGTATGCAGCTCCAATCGAATACGGAAACATTTTCAGGTACCTTCGTGAACATGTTCCTTCTATTGATAAAGTTAGTTTATCCGCACACTGCCACGACGATCTTGGAATGGCGACAGCCAATTCATTGGCTGCCATCGAAGGAGGGGCTACGCAAGTCGAAGGGACAATCAACGGAATCGGAGAACGTGCCGGAAATGTGGCCCTTGAAGAAGTGGCGATGGCACTCTACATCCGTAAAGATTTCTATCAAGCGGGAACGGATCTTGTACTGAATGAAATTAAAAGGACCAGTGACTTGGTCAGCCGCCTTACGGGAATGCAAGTTCCAGCTAATAAAGCCATTATTGGTGCCAATGCATACGCGCATGAATCTGGCATTCACCAGGATGGCGTGTTAAAAGAAAAAACGACGTACGAAATCATATCACCTGAACTCGTCGGTGTTTCGTCCAATTCACTCGTTTTAGGAAAGCATTCAGGACGCCATGCTTTCAAAGAAAGATTACAAGAGTTGAATTTTACGGTAACGGATGAGGAAATGAACTCGTTATTCGTCCAATTCAAGGAATTGGCCGATAATAAAAAGACGATGACGGATGAAGATATCGTTGCACTGGTGCTTGAAGAGAAAGCGACGGATATCAGTTTTTATGACATGGTTGCCTTACAGATTTCCCACGGTACCCATCAGACGGCGACTGCGACGGTCACGCTGAAAAAAGGCGATAATGAAGAGATTCAGGAAGCGGCTACAGGTGCGGGAAGTGTAGAAGCCCTATATAACACGCTTGAAAGATGTTTGGGCAGCGAGATCAGCTTGCTGGACTATCGAATTCAATCGGTCGGGGGCGGAATGGATGCCCTTGCCCAGGTTTTTGTGAAAATTGATTATAACGGAGTGGAAACAAGCGGCCGCGGTCTTGATCAGGACGTCTTGGAAGCATCCGCCAAAGCATATTTGAATGCTGTGAACCGTGTGATCATCATGAAGGAACTAGAAGAAAAAGCAGTATTACTATAGGAAGGGGAGATTTCGATGAAAAGGAATATTGCGGTGCTTCAAGGAGATGGCATCGGGAAAGAAGTAACAAGAGGCGCTGTAGAAATCCTCGAAGCCGTTGCCCAAAGATATGGACACGATTTTGAATTTCAATATGGTGAGATTGGCGGCGGGGCCATCGATAACACAGGTTCACCCCTGCCGGATGAAACAGTGGAGATTTGTAAAAACAGCGATGCGGTATTATTAGGGGCCGTTGGAGGGCCTAAGTGGGATGACCAGCCTGCGCACCTAAGACCGGAACGAGGTTTGCTGAAAATCCGAAAAGATTTGAATCTTTATGCCAACATCCGTCCAATCAGCTATTATTCCAGCTTGTCGGGATCTTCTCCTCTTAAAAAGGAATTCATTGAAGATGTGGATTTCGTGATTGTCAGGGAACTAACTGGCGGCCTTTATTTCGGAAAGCCAAGTGAGCGCGTTGAAAAAGAGGGGAAAGAGGCAGTCGTCGATACCCTTTTCTATCAGAAAAGCGAAATGAAGCGCATCATTGAACTTGCTTTTGCATTAGCATCGGATCGCAAGAAAAAAGTAACATCCGTGGATAAAGCGAATGTTCTTGAATCCAGCAGGATGTGGCGTGAGACCGCTGAAGAAATTGCCAAGGACTATCCGGATGTAACCCTTGAACATATGCTTGTTGATAATGCAGCCATGCAATTGATCAAAAACCCGAAACAATTTGATATTATCGTGACGGAGAATATGTTCGGCGATATTTTAAGCGATGAAGCTTCGGTATTGACTGGCTCGCTTGGAATGCTTCCTTCCGCCTCCATTTCAACAAAAGGGCCAAATCTATATGAACCGATTCATGGCTCTGCCCCGGATATCGCGGGAAAAAATCTGGCCAATCCGATTGGGACGATTTTATCGGCGGCTTCCATGCTGCGTCTATCCTTTGGTTTGGAAGATGAAGCGAAAGCCGTTGAGCAGGCGGTGGAAAGGGTCCTTGAATATGGCTTGAGAACAGGCGATATCGCAAATGGCCAACCGAATATTACGTCTACTTCAGAAATGATTGCAGAAATTAAAGCAAATCTTTTAGACCAGGAAGCCATTTCCAACATCATGGGAGCTTACGCATAAACTTCTTTCACGGCCTAACATTAGGCCGTGTTTTTTAAAAAAAATACAAGATTGATCGAGGTGGGATAGTGATGGGAAAGTCGATTATAGAGAAAATATGGAATCGCCATATTGTAAATGAAGAGGAGAATAAACCGGATCTAATTTATATTGACCTTCAATATATTCATGAAGTGACCTCTCCGCAAGCATTTGAAGGTTTGAGATTAAAAGGACGCACAGTCAGGAGACCAGACCGCACTTTCGCGACAATGGATCATAATGTGCCAACCGTTAATCGCTATTTCATCGAGGATGATATTGCAAGGAAACAATTAGAGGCGCTTGAGCAAAACTGTAAGGAGTTCGGAATCCGTCTTGCTGATTTAGACAGCCCGGATCAAGGTATCGTTCACGTTATCGGGCCGGAATTAGGCCTTACACAGCCAGGGATGACGATTGTCTGCGGTGACAGTCATACTTCCACACATGGTGCGTTTGGCTCGATTGCGTTTGGAATCGGTACGAGTGAGGTCGAGCATGTTTTGGCCACACAAACCCTATGGCAAACAAAACCCAAAACATTAAAGCTTGAGGTTAATGGCAAGCTTGGTCATGGCGTGATGGCGAAAGATGTCATTTTATATGTGATTTCTAAATTCGGTGTCGATTTCGGTACGGGACATATCATTGAGTATTGTGGGGAAGTTTTCCGCGATATGTCAATGGAAGAGAGAATGACGGTTTGCAATATGTCGATCGAAGGCGGGGCAAGAGCCGGGCTGGTAGCTCCCGATGAAACAACTTTCTCTTATTTGAAAGGTCGTAAATATTTGCCGAAAGGAGAAGAGTTCGAGCGATGTGTTCAGGACTGGAAGTCACTTTCCAGTGATGAGGATGCTGTATATGACCAAGAAATCATTCTTGATGGCAGTCTGATTTCACCAATGGTCAGCTGGGGGACGAATCCTGGAATGGCTAGTGGAGTGGACGGAAAAGTACCTACCTTCGCAGAAGATATCATGGATCCTAAAGAACTGAAACGGGCCATTGAGTATATGGGTCTTGAGGAAGGTATGCCGATCACGGAAATTCCCGTACAGCATGTATTCATAGGATCGTGCACCAATTCACGCATTGAGGACTTACGGCAAGCCGCAGAAATGATCGAAGGCCAAACTGTTCATAAAGGGGTTCGGGCGATGGTCGTTCCTGGTTCACAAAGCGTCAAAAGGCAAGCGGAAGATGAAGGGTTGGATGAGATTTTCAAATCAGCGGGCTTCGAATGGCGTGAATCGGGCTGCAGCATGTGCCTCAGCATGAATCCTGACGTTGTTCCTGCCGGTGAGCATTGTGCCTCCACAAGTAATCGGAACTTTGAAGGCAGGCAAGGAGCTGGAGCAAGAACGCACCTGGTTAGTCCGGCCATGGCTGCCGCGGCCGCCATTCATGGGAAGTTTGTCGATATCAGGAATTTGAAAAGAACTGAACAAGTCCATTAAGAATACGAATTAACCGGAGGTGCAGAGAATGGAACCCATTACTATATATAAAGGAAGAGCGGCGGCACTTGACCGTAAAAACGTGGATACGGACCAAATCATTCCGAAGCAATTTTTAAAACGGATTGAGCGAAGCGGATTTGGCGAGTTTTTATTCTATAACTGGCGTTTTGATGAAGATGGAAAGGAACGTCCTGATTTTGAATTGAATCAGTCCTATAACCAAAACACGTCCATTTTAATAGCAGGTGAGAATTTTGGCTGCGGTTCTTCGCGTGAGCATGCCCCTTGGTCATTGAAAGACTACGGATTCGATATCATCATCGCTCCTTCTTATGCTGATATCTTTAAAAGTAATTGCATGAAAAATGGCATGGTCCCCATCGCTTTAACCCAGACTGAAGTAAGCTATTTAATGGAGAGGGTGTCGGCACCTGATTATGAGTTGACGATCGACCTTCCCAATCAGACATTGAAAGATGGTCAAGGGTTTGAAACAAGCTTTGAAATTCATCCATATTGGAAGGAAATGCTCATCAAAGGCTGGGATGAAATTTCGATAACGCTACAATATGATAAAGAGATTTCTGCCTATGAATCTCAAAAAAAGACTGTAACTAGTATTTAATCGAAGAAGGTCATATCCCGTTCTCCTTTCATAATTGAAAGGATGCGGGATTTTTTTTATCGTGGAAAGACGAAAAGGCGTTCATCAGGCATATAATTTTTTGTGTTTCCAGCTATTACATGCTAAACTGTTTCTCAAAAAGCGAACGGTGAGGCGGAAAATAGGATGGATAATGAGAACAACGAAAAGAAGGTCGGAGAAACCAAAATTATCGCCTTTCCAAATCTCGGTGAAAGGCTGATTGTAAAAGGGCTGGATGAGCTTGGAAACAGAAACTTTAAAGCGGCTGCACAGCTTTTCAGCCAAGCCAGGGAGTATGAGCCTGAAAATGATGAAGTTTGCATGGGACTAGTGGTCTCATTAGTCGAACTTGAGTATTACCAGGAGTCAAAAGAGTTGTGTATAGAGATGCTGAATAAAGGCATCGGCGACTATTTTCAACTGATCAATATTTATTTGATGGTACTGCTGCAATTAGGCGAACATCAGGAAATGGTCACGACGATCGAACTGCTATTTGAAGAAAGCCAAATTCCTTTTGATAAAGAGGAGCATTTCGAAAAGATGCTTCAGTTCAGTAAAAGGGCCCTTGAGGATAAAAAAGAGGAAAAGGAAAGGCAAAATCAGCAGCTTTCAGAGGAATTGCAGGAGGATGAACTTTTTGAAGGGAAAACGGATAATGACATGCTTATGGTCATTTCAAAACTCACGAATATCAATATTCGACCATTTATCCCTCAAATCGAAGAATTCCTACAAAAAGATGAGGAACACCCTTTCTTTAAAACGATGCTCCTTAACATCCTTATCGACCAGGAATATAACGAGGAAGTGACATTGAAGAAATTCAATCAATCAAAGTCGGTCATACCAAGCGAATTGAAAAGGTTGAAGGAGACGGACTTTTATAAGAAGGTAACCGGGCTGACCGAAGAGGAAATCAGTCAGGATAATCCGAGCTTATTTGAAATGGTCCATAGTTTGATTGAACGTCATTCTTTTTTATTGTTTCCTTTTGAACCCGGACCAGAAAGTTTGCCGGCATGGGCAGCTGCCTATCATGCCTTGGCGGAAGAATACATGACCGGGGAAGTTTTCATGAGGGAATTAGCGGACCTATACCAAGCTGATGAGGAAAGCGTTGCGGATATTCTTTCCAATATAAAAGAAATTGAAGAAATTTCTTATCCCATTATTTAAGCTATTGCTGTTGTAACAGATTAATCCTGTGGTATAATGTAGTGGTTGTAATGTATAATCGTCTAATTTTGACGATTACCCCAATATTTTTGGGGTATATTTGAAGGATGACTTGTTAACACTTGCAAAGCATATTCATCCAATGCTTATTATTGAAGTATATAGATTTTTGGAGGGAAACACATGTCTGTAAAATGGGAAAAACAAGAAGGTAACCAAGGCGTACTAACAATCGAAGTTGACGCTGCAAAAGTAAACGAAGGTTTAGACGCAGCTTTCAAAAAAGTAGTGAAACAAGTAAATGTACCTGGCTTCCGTAAAGGTAAAATGCCACGTCAAATGTTCGAAAAAAAATTCGGCGTAGAATCACTTTACCAAGATGCGCTTGATATCATTCTTCCAGATGCTTATGCAAATGCTGTCGAAGAAGCTGGAATTCAGCCTGTAGATCGTCCAGAAATCGACATCGAGAAAATGGAAAAAGGCGAAAACCTGATCTTCACTGCAACTGTAACAGTTAAGCCTGAAGTTAAATTGGGAGATTACAAAGGTGTTGAAGTTGAAAAATTCAATACTGAAGTAACTGACGAAGATGTTGAAAACGAATTGAAAACTTTGCAAGAGCGTCAAGCTGAGCTTGTCGTTAAAGAAGAAGGACAAGTTGCTGAAGGCGATACAGTTGTTCTTGACTTTGAAGGATTCGTTGATGGTGAAGCATTCGAAGGCGGAGCTTCAGAAAACCATTCATTGGAAATCGGTTCAAACTCTTTCATTCCAGGATTTGAAGAGCAACTTGTAGGTCTTGAAACTGGCGCTGAAAAAGATATCGAAGTTACATTCCCTGAAGAATACCATGCTGCTGAACTTGCAGGTAAACCAGCTGTATTCAAAGTGAAAATTCACGAAATCAAAACAAAACAACTTCCTGAGTTGGATGATGAGTTCGCGAAAGATGTCGACGACGAAGTGGAAACTTTGGCTGAACTTAAAGAAAAAACAAAACATAAATTAGAGCATGACAAAAAACATGAAGAAGAAAACTTCATTCAAAACACTGTAATTGGTAAAGCTGTTGAAGGTGTAGAAATAGACGTTCCTGAAGCAATGATTTCAAACGAAGTTGACCGCATGATGAATGAGTTCTCTCAACGCATTCAATCTCAAGGTCTTAATTTGGAGCTTTACTACCAATTCTCAGGTCAAGATGAAGAAGCTTTAAAAGCGCAAATGAAAGAAGAAGCTGAAGGACAAGTTCGTACGAGCTTAACTCTTGAAGCGATCGCTGAAGTTGAAAAACTTGAAGCTACTGACGAAGATGTAGAAGCTGAACTTGCACAAATGGCTACTATGTACAATATGGAAGTTGACGCGATCAAACAAGCTCTTGGAAACTTAGAAGGAATCAAAGGCGATCTTAAAATTAAGAAAGCCATTGACTTCTTGGTAGAAAACAGCAAAACAGTTGACGCAAAATAATTGTTATTAAATAAGTAGATTAAAATATTTCCTTTAAAAAACAAGGCGCGAGTAATCGTGCCTTGTTTTATACATATTGAGAATCAGTGTAAATTTCAAATATCGGTTATTTCTTGATTGATTTTTTTGGGATTTCGGTGTAGATTAGTTCTAATACCGCATATACATATTTATACAGCAAATCCTGCTTTTAAAAATCTAAAGTTTTGGGCATACTGGTAAAGGGCAAATACATATTGATTGATTATTGTACTTATTTAACAACTCGGACCGTGAGCATTTTTGTTACTAAACTTCCAAGAACATGATAAAATGCAAAACATACTTAGGATTTTGGAATGTTTAAGTAGATGTGTGCCTAGTTTCTTTTCATTACGATTGGGTACCGCTATGTTATAGAGTTGGAAGAGTATTTAAAGGGGTGAACGTACATGTTTAAATTTAATGATGAAAAAGGACAGTTAAAATGTTCTTTTTGCGGTAAAACACAAGAACAAGTCCGTAAACTGGTTGCTGGTCCAGGTGTCTATATTTGTGACGAGTGTATAGAACTTTGTACGGAGATCGTCGAAGAAGAGCTGGGAACTGATGAAGAAGTAGAATTCAGAGATGTTCCTAAGCCTATGGAAATCCGTGAAATTCTTGACGAATATGTGATTGGACAAGAACAGGCGAAGAAATCTTTGGCTGTCGCTGTTTACAACCATTATAAACGTATCAATTCCAATAGCAAAGTCGACGATGTGGAGCTTTCAAAAAGTAACATCGCCCTAATCGGACCGACTGGAAGCGGGAAAACCCTTCTTGCGCAAACATTGGCACGATTACTGAATGTTCCTTTTGCCATTGCTGATGCCACTTCATTGACGGAAGCTGGATATGTTGGGGAAGATGTCGAGAACATCTTGCTAAAATTGATCCAAGCAGCAGATTATGATGTGGAAAAGGCGGAAAAAGGCATCATTTATATTGATGAAATCGATAAAGTTGCCCGTAAATCGGAAAATCCTTCCATTACACGTGACGTGTCTGGTGAAGGTGTGCAACAAGCTTTATTGAAAATACTTGAAGGAACGGTTGCAAGCGTTCCGCCTCAAGGTGGCCGTAAACATCCACATCAGGAATTCATCCAAATCGATACGACTAATATTTTGTTCATTTGCGGCGGTGCCTTTGATGGCATCGAACCGATCATCAAACGCCGTCTTGGTCAAAAAGTCATCGGCTTTGGCTCTGATGTGAAAAAGGATGATATTGCAGAAAAAGAATTGCTTTCCAAAGTTCTTCCTGAAGACTTGCTTCGTTTCGGATTAATTCCGGAATTCATCGGACGTCTTCCGGTAATTGCGACTCTTGAGCAATTGGATGAAGCTGCTTTGATTGAAATCCTTACACAGCCGAAAAATGCCCTTGTTAAACAATATCAAAAATTGCTTGAGCTTGACGATGTTGAATTGGAATTCGAACAGGAAGCGCTAAGTGAAATTGCTAAAAAGGCAATTGAACGTAAAACTGGTGCACGTGGTCTGCGTTCCATCATCGAAGGCATCATTCTTGAAGTGATGTTCGATCTGCCTTCACGTGATGACGTTGCAAAATGTGTAATCACTGGCAGCACGATTTCGAAAAACGAATCTCCAAAGCTCGTCCTAAAAGACGGTACAACCATCAAAGGCCAAGAAAAGAAAACATCTGCTTGATCATATGGAAAAGCAAGGCTGCCAGTTCAACCTGGCAGTCTTTTTGTTTGTTGGAACGGAAGGTGCGAGACTCCTGAGGGAATACGCGTCCCAGGGAGACCCCGCAGGCGCAGGGCGCCGAGGAGGCTCCCGGACCGCCCGCGGAAAGCGATGCCTGTAGTGGAAAATCAATTCGAACTTCAAAAAAACAGTAGGGTAAAACCAATTAATTTTGAGTTATTTACAGTCTAGACTGCCAGTTCATCCTTGCAGTCTTTTTCTTTGTCTTTTTATAAATTGTTGTTATTTAGGATAAAAACGCCAAAATTTTCAACACGAATTTCTTGGATAATTTCGCCCTTCCAAAGGAGATACTAACAGAAATGACAAACTAGGAGAGTGCAGGAGGGAATACGATGAATTGGACAGGATTGGCGTTGTTTATCCAGCTTTTTTTTGGGATCATTATTGGATTGTATTTTTTGAACTTATTGAAAGGCCAGCGGACACAAAAAGTTTCCATTGACCGTGATTCACGTAAAGAGATGGACCAATTACGGAAGATGAGATCGATTTCGTTAACAGAGCCATTGGCAGAAAAGGTTAGACCAAGCACATTTAATGAAATCGTCGGTCAAGAAGATGGGATTAAATCTTTAAAAGCTGCTTTATGTGGGCCGAATCCCCAGCATGTGATAATTTACGGTCCCCCAGGGGTAGGGAAAACGGCAGCTGCCAGACTTGTTTTGGAAGAGGCGAAGAAAAATGGCAAATCCCCTTTTAAGAATTCGGCCGTTTTCGTTGAAATGGACGCCACTACAGCCAGGTTCGATGAACGAGGGATTGCCGATCCGCTCATTGGTTCTGTGCACGATCCGATCTACCAAGGAGCTGGGGCTATGGGACAGGCTGGCATTCCGCAGCCTAAGCAGGGGGCAGTCAGCAATGCTCATGGCGGCGTACTGTTCATAGATGAAATAGGGGAGCTTCATCCAATACAGATGAATAAACTGTTAAAGGTATTGGAGGATCGCAAGGTCTTTCTGGAAAGTGCTTATTATCAAGAGGAAAATCAAAATATTCCCACTCACATCCATGATATTTTTAAAAATGGGCTGCCGGCTGACTTTCGGCTGATTGGAGCCACAACAAGAACGCCAAATGAAATCGCGCCTGCGATACGTTCAAGATGCATAGAAGTGTTTTTCCGAGAACTTGACCGGGAAGAAATAATCACCGTGGCTAAGAATGCCTCTGATAAAGTGGGGATCACCATCAGTGAAAAAGGCTTGCAGTCGATTTCGGATTATGCCCGAAATGGCAGGGAAGCTGTCAACATGATTCAGACTCTTGCAGGAATATCAATTAATGAAAACAGGACGTTTATCAGGGAAGAAGATATAGATTGGATGGCCCATAGCAGCCAGCTGACACAAAGAATGGACAGGAAAATAGAATCGAATTCTAAAATAGGCCTTGTCAACGGTCTTGCAGTCTATGGTCCCAACAGCGGGGCGTTGCTGGAAATCGAGGTTACGGTCATGGCTGCTTCTGATGAAAAGGGTTCGATAAACATTACCGGCATCGTTGAAGAAGAGAGTATCGGCGGCGGGAGTGGCAAATCGATTCGTCGCAAGAGCATGGCAAAAGGTTCGATAGAAAATGTCATTACGGTTTTACGGTCGATGGGAGTGCCTGCCGATCAATTCGATATCCATGTGAACTTTCCTGGCGGAAGTCCAGTAGATGGCCCTTCTGCAGGAATTGCCATGGCTACAGGCATATACTCGGCCATATATAAAATCCCTGTTGATCACACCGTGGCGATGACTGGGGAAATAAGCATTCATGGCGGCGTTAAACCGATCGGGGGTGTCATTCCGAAAATCAAGGCGGCTAAACTAGCTGGGGCTAAGAAAGTAATCATCCCAGCCGAAAACATGCAGCCGCTTCTATCTGAAATCAAGGATATAGAAATCATTCCCGTTACGAATGTAAAGGAAGTGCTGGATCAGGCACTGAAAAAAGAATTGATGTCGGAACAAATCCTTACAACCTTGGACCTATCGAAAAAAGAAAGTGTATAAAGGAAATGCCCCGGCTAAAAAATGGAACCGGGGCATTTTAAGGACCATATTGGCGTTCCCGACAAACCTGACGTAAAATAAACACGCATTTAAACGTGCTTTTTTATCCAATATTGGAGATAATAAAAGCAGTCGAAACGTGTTAAGGTAAACGAATAGACACTTCTATATAAATAGGATAGAATTGTTAAAAGGTTGAGAACATGGGTAAATAGTTTACAACGACGATACTAATTAGATGGAGGTGTCAGGAAATGACTGATAAAGAAATCATCGTCCCCCTCCTGCCGCTAAGAGGATTGCTTGTATATCCAACGATGGTACTTCATTTAGATGTAGGCCGAGATAGATCAGTGCAAGCCCTTGAGAAAGCAATGGTGGAAGACCATCTTATATTTTTGACGACACAACAAGATGTTTCGTTGGACGAACCAGGTGAAGAAGATTTATTTACAATGGGAACTTTAACAAAGGTAAAACAGATGTTGAAGCTTCCGAATGGTACAATCCGGGTGTTGGTGGAAGGGTTGAACCGCGCAGAAGTCATTGAATTTTACGATTATGAGACACATTATGGTGCCAAGATTAAAATATATGAAGACAGTGATGAAAAGGATGCTGAACATCAAGCATTAATGCGCACACTACTGGATTATTTTGAACAATACATAAAAATGTCCAAAAAAATAACCGGTGAAACGTTTTCGTCCACTTCGGATATTGAAGAGCCTGGGCGATTAGCGGATATAATCGCTTCACATTTGCCTTTGAAATTGAAGGAGAAGCAAGAAGTGCTTGAGACCATTGATATGAAAGAGCGTTTAAGCCGTGTCATCGAGATCATCAATAACGAGAAGGAAGTTCTTTTTCTCGAGAAAAAGATCGGCCAGCGTGTTAAGCGTTCGATGGAACGGACTCAAAAGGAATATTATTTACGAGAACAAATGAAAGCGATCCAAAAGGAATTGGGCGATAAAGAAGGAAAAACAGGGGAGATTGAGGTCCTCAACGAAAAGATTGAAGAAGCAAATATGCCTGAGCACATCAAAGAAACGGCATTAAAGGAATTGGACCGTTATGAAAAGGTTCCTTCGAGCTCAGCGGAGAGTTCTGTCATCCGCAATTATATCGAATGGCTGATATCGCTTCCGTGGACCAAAGCGACCAAAGATGACTTGAATATTCATAAAGCCGAAAAAATCCTGAACCGGGACCACCATGGTTTGGAAAAGGTGAAGGAGCGGGTGCTTGAGTATTTGGCCGTCCAGCAATTGACCAATTCATTGAAGGGACCGATCCTCTGTTTGGTGGGACCGCCAGGGGTCGGGAAAACGAGCCTGGCTAAATCGATCGCTTCATCCCTGAATAGGAATTTCGTCCGTATATCTTTAGGTGGAGTGCGCGATGAATCAGAAATCCGCGGACATCGCCGCACATATGTAGGGGCGATGCCGGGACGGATCATTCAAGGCATGAAAAAAGCCGGAACGATCAATCCTGTCTTTTTATTGGACGAAGTCGATAAGATGTCCAATGACTTTAGGGGAGATCCATCTGCAGCGATGCTGGAAGTGCTTGATCCGGAGCAAAATCATAATTTCAGTGATCATTATATTGAAGAAACCTACGATCTTTCCAAAGTCATGTTCGTCGCGACGGCGAATAATTTGGGATCGATTCCCGGTCCGCTTCGTGATCGTATGGAAATCATTTCGATTGCAGGTTATACTGAGATAGAGAAACTTCATATAGCCAAGGATCACTTGCTGCCTAGACAGCTGGAAAACCATGGTTTATTGAAGACACAACTGCAAATCCGTGAGGAAGCTCTAACAAAAATCATCCGTTACTATACTCGGGAAGCCGGTGTTCGGAGTCTGGAGCGACAGCTTGCAAGCATCTGTCGGAAGACTGCAAAAATCATCGTCTCCGGAGATAAAAAGCGGGTCGTCATTTCTGAAAAGAATGTCGAGGAGTTTTTAGGGAAAACGATGTTCCATTATGGACAGGCGGAAGTCGAGAACCAAGTAGGTGTAGCCAATGGGTTAGCTTACACGTCGGTAGGTGGCGATACGCTGCAAATCGAGGTTTCCTTATCACCAGGTAAAGGCAAGCTGATTCTGACAGGAAAGCTTGGCGATGTAATGAAAGAGTCAGCACAGGCTGCTTTCAGTTATGTCCGTTCAAAAACCGAGAAACTTCAGATTGATGCGAACTTCCATGAAAAGTATGATATTCATATTCATGTCCCCGAAGGTGCGGTCCCAAAAGATGGCCCTTCTGCAGGCATCACGATTGCAACAGCGTTAATATCGGCCCTTACAAATAGGCCGATCAGAAAAGAGGTAGGCATGACAGGCGAAATTACATTACGCGGACGGGTTCTTCCGATCGGCGGGCTTAAAGAAAAATCTTTAGCGGCCCATCGCGCAGGACTTACGAAAATCATCATCCCGCAAAATAACGAAAAGGATATTGATGATATCCCGGAAAGTGTCCGTAAAGCATTAACTTTTGTTCCAGTTTCACACGTCGATGAAGTCCTTGAGCATGCATTGGTAGGTGTGAACGAATGAAAGTGACGAGTTCAGATATTGTCATCAGTGCTGTGAAGCCTGAACAATATCCCAATACCCCAATACCGGAATTTGCCTTGGCAGGCCGTTCCAACGTTGGGAAATCCAGTTTCATCAACAAAATGATCAATCGAAAAAACTTGGCGCGCACATCCTCTAAACCGGGTAAGACGCAAACCTTGAATTTTTATATCATAAATGAAGCACTCCATTTTGTGGATGTACCTGGTTATGGTTATGCAAAAGTATCTAAGACCGAGCGTGATGCTTGGGGAAAGATGATTGAAACGTACTTCACTTCCCGTGACCAGCTCCGCGCTGCGCTTCTGATCGTCGATTTGCGTCATCCGCCGACAAAGGATGATATCGCAATGTATGAATTCCTGAAGCATTATGATCTGCCCCGGATCGTTATTGCCACTAAAGCGGATAAAATTCCAAAAGGCAAATGGCAGAAGCACTTGAAAGTCACGCGCCAAACATTAAATATGGAAAAAGAAGATGAATTGCTTCTATTCTCCGGTGAAACAGGCGAAGGTAAGGAACAAGCATGGGGCGTCCTTAAGAAATATATGTAAAAGAAAAGGGTATTCCGCATTTGGAATACCCTTTTTCATTATGGAATTCATAAAAATTGGCCAAACAAAAATTTTCACTTTTTTCGAACCAAAAAATAAATGCCGATTGCCATCAAGGCAAATGGCCAAAACCTTTCGATGTTCGCAGTAGTTGTATCAACAAACCCGAAAGACGTTTTGATTTTATCATAGAATAAAAAGGTGATCGAGATGATGAATATTACCATACCATGAAACATTCCAGAATTTGTTTTACGTGCCCGGAGAATAAATCCCAGAGAGATGATTAAAATAAAGATACCTATATTATCCGGCCAAATATCCAGGTTCTCGACGATGTGGAAGTGAGCCCCGAACCCGAGTAAGATGACGCCTGGCAGGATGGACTCATATTCATTACCGCTATATGCCTGAATGAGGAAGGCTGCACCAACTATACATAATAAAGTGGGCCAGCTGAAAAAGCCTGGAAAGATTTCGATTTGGGAATGTTCAAGAAAAAAATAGAGCCCGAAACCGATTAAAACGATTCCTGGGAAAATACGCTGCGTTTTCATTTTATCCTCCTATGCAATTCGATTACTTGAAGTTTTTTGCCATTTTTGATATGGTACTTTTGTACACAATGTCGAAATATGTATGTAACATACAAAACCCGCTTAGACACCTTTTGTAACAATTCAGGCGTTTTGGCTGTCTTTTCCATGGTAGCATACGTTTTCATAAACTGTTCATATTATTTGCGTGAAACCATTTTAGTACATGGTATAATAAATTTACATGAAAAATTTTGGGGGTGCAAAACAAAAGGATGCATATTCTAGCGGTTGGTATAAATTACAAAACTGCCCCTGTAGAAATTCGGGAAAAACTATCGTTTAACGAAGCCGAACTTGCCGAGGCAATGAAAGCTCTTAAAAATAAAAAAAGCATCTTGGAAAACATTATCATTTCAACATGTAACAGGACGGAAATATATGCGATCGGTGACCAGCTTCATACAAGCAGGTATTATATAAAGGAATTTCTTTCGGAATGGTTTAATATCGATAAAGAAGAATTTTCTAAATATCTGTTCATTTATGAAGGCGATGGGGCTGTCGAGCATTTATTTTCAGTTACCTGCGGCTTGAATTCCATGATACTGGGAGAAACTCAGATTTTGGGACAAGTACGCTCAAGCTATCTGTTAGGGCAGAAGGAGGATACGATCGGTACCGTTTTTAACCATCTCTTCAAGCAAGCCCTTACATTAGCTAAGAAAGCTCATTCGGAAACCGAAATCAATACCAATGCCGTTTCCGTCAGCTATGCGGCAGTCGAGCTTGCAAAAAAAATCTTTGGAGGCCTGAACGGCAAGAATGTCTTGATTCTTGGGGCCGGTAAGATGGGTGAGCTGGCCATTCAAAACCTTCATAGCAATGGCGCAGACAGCATTACGGTCATTAACCGTACCTTCCAGAAAGCGGTCGACCTGGCCGAGAGATTCAATGGTACGCCGAAACAGCTTCAAGAGCTGCAATGCGCTTTAGTGGATGCCGATATCCTGATTACTTCCACTGGATCAAAAGATCTTCTTGTAACAAAAGAAATGATGTCATTCGTCAATAAGCTTCGTAAAGGCCGTCCTATTTTCATGGTCGATATCGCAGTGCCGCGTGACCTCGATCCAACATTGGGTGAGCTGGAAAATGTCTTCTTGTATGACATTGACGATCTTGAAGGGATCGTGCAAGCCAATATCGAAGAACGTAAGAAAGCTGCCGAGAAAATAGAATTGATGATCGAATCGGAAATCGTGGACTTCAACCAATGGATTAATTTGCTTGGTGTGGTTCCCGTCATTTCTTCATTACGGGAAAAATCCCTAACGATCCAGAAGGAAACGATGGAAAGCATCGAAAGAAAGCTTCCGCATTTGAGCGAACGTGACAAAAAAGTTCTGAACAAGCATACGAAAAGCATCATCAACCAAATGCTGAAAGATCCGATCCTTTATGCAAAAGAGCTGGCAGATGAGCCGAATGCAAAAGAGCAATTGAATAATTTCGTGAAAATCTTCCATTTAGAGGAATTGATTGAAGACCAGCTGGTTGCGGATGAAAAAGAACGGAACAGCTCCAAGTCATCCCTATTGAATCCAGTTCCTGTCCAGTAATGAGGTAGAGATGGAATTACTAATGACAAGATTGCATGAAGCCACTGTTTTGTTGTATGCCGTCAGTATGCTTTTATATTTTATCGATTTCCTTAATAATAACCAGAAGGCGAATAGGGTCGCCTTCTGGTTGCTTTCTATTGTTTGGGTGCTGCAAACAATTTTTTTGTTTCTGTATGTGTTGAAAACGGGAAGGTTCCCGGTATTGACGATTTTTGAAGGACTATATTTTTATGCATGGGTCCTCATATCGTTATCTTTAATCATTAATCGATTGTTAAGAGTCGATTTTACGGTCTTTTTTACGAATGTATTAGGTTTCATGGTCATGGCCATCCATACCTTCGCACCTGTTCAGATAGAATCTCAAGTGCTTGCACAGCGCCTGGTTTCGGAGCTATTGCTCATACATATCACTTTTGCCATCCTATCATATGGGGCATTCACGCTTTCTTTCGTTTTTTCACTTTTATACTTAATTCAATATGATTTACTGAAAAGGAAGAAATGGGGAAAACGCCTGCTTCGACTCGGCGATTTAACAAAGCTCGAGCATATGTCTTATGTCCTGGCGGTAATAGGTGTTCCATTATTGGTGGTCTCCCTTATCCTGGGGATTCAATGGGCTTATATAAAAGTGCCTGGGGTATCCTGGCTGGACATGAAGATCATCGGCTCATTCATTTTGCTTATCGCTTACAGTGTGTTTTTATACTTGAAAATTCGGAAACAAATGTATGGAAGGACGCTAGCCTTTCTGAATATTGGATCTTTCATGATTGTGTTGATTAACTTTTTCCTTTTCGGAAGCCTTTCAACATTCCACTTTTGGAATACTTAGGAGGAAACTATGAGAAAAATAATTGTCGGTTCTAGACGTAGTAAATTAGCGATCACCCAAACGAACTGGGTTATCGATCAACTTAAAGAGCTTGGGGTCCCATACGAGTTCGAAGTGAAGGAAATTGTCACAAAGGGTGACCAAATCCTTGATGTAACACTTTCCAAGGTAGGCGGAAAGGGCTTATTCGTTAAAGAAATCGAACAAGCGATGCTTGATAAAGAAATTGATATGGCCGTACATAGTATGAAAGATATGCCTGCTGTGCTGCCTCCAGGCTTGACGATTGGCTGCATACCTCCTAGGGAGGACCATCGGGATGCCTTGATTTCAAAGAACCATGAAACTCTTTCCGAACTGAAGCCCGGTTCCATCATAGGTACAAGCAGCTTGCGCCGCGGCGCGCAAATTTTGGCTAGAAGGCCGGACCTTGAAATTAAATGGATTCGCGGTAATATCGATACCCGTCTGAATAAGCTGAAAACGGAAGATTATGATGCCATCATTTTAGCAGCGGCCGGACTATCAAGAATGGGATGGGAACAGGACATCGTAACGGAATTTTTAGATGAGGATATTTGCATTCCGGCGGTTGGACAAGGAGCACTTTCCATTGAATGCCGCGAAGACGACAAGGATCTGCTAGCGGAACTTGCGAAATTGACCTGTGAGAAAACGAAAAGAACAGTTGAAGCGGAACGTGCCTTTTTGGATAAAATGGAAGGCGGATGCCAGGTGCCGATTGCCGGATTTGCGGTGGCAAAAGAAAATGGATCCGTTTCGTTGACGGCTTTGGTCGCTGCCCCGGATGGAAAGGTGATTTATAAAGAAATGGTCGAGGGCGCCGATCCCGAGGCTGTTGGGCATGCTGCTGCCAAACAGATTAGTGAAATGGGCGGTAAAGAATTGATCGATCGCGTAAAAGAAGAGCTTGATCAGTAATGAATCCCGTTCAACCTCTTAAGGATTATCAGGTGTTGATCACCAGAGGGAAAGGACAGGCAGATGGTTTAAAAGAGTCGATCGAAAAAAATGGCGGAACGCCGCTTCTTGTGCCATTGCTTGAGTTCACTCTTCCTGATCATTTGGAAGATGTACAACAGCGGTTAGAAGAGTTGCTTACATATGACTGGATCATTCTGACCAGTCAAAATGGGGTGGATTTCTTCTTTAAGCTACTTGGAGACCAGCCTTTAAAGCTTCCGAAAATAGCCGTAATCGGCTCCAAAACAGAAGCGGCCCTGAAACGGCATGGATATAAGGCGGATTTCGTTCCAGCCCAGTTTGTTGCCGAAGGGTTCGTGGCGGAGTTCAATACCCGGCTTGATCCGGGGGCACGCGTGCTTCTGGCAAAAGGAAATCTCGCAAGGGCAGTCATTGCGGAGGCAATCAATGAAGCTGGTGCATCTTGTGATGAAGTGATTATTTATCATACAGTGCTTCCCCGAAGCAGTGAAAAAAAACTGGTGCGTCTTATAAAGAACCATGAAATCGACATCATAACCTTTACGAGTTCATCGACGGTCAATCATTTTTTGCAGATCATGAAACGCCATGAATTGGATACATACATAGACCGGATCATCATCGCCTGCATCGGGCCGATTGCCGCTAAAACAGCTGAAAAACATGGGCTATCCGTCGATGTATGTCCAGATGTATATACGACGGATTCCATGGTTGCGGAGTTAATACGCTTCATCTTGAAAAGAAGTGAAAAGGGAGGAACTTTAAAATGAAAAACATTCCATTCAATCGCCACCGCCGCTTGCGTGCAAGTGCTGGCATGAGGGCATTAGTCCGTGAAACACAATTGCATAAAGAGGATTTGATCTATCCGATCTTCGTCATCGACGGGGAAAATGTGAAAAATGAAATCAACTCCATGCCAGGCATCTATCAGCTATCGATGGATAATCTGGGGGCCGAAATGGATGAGGTCGTGAGTCTGGGAATCAAATCAGTCATTTTATTCGGTGTCCCTTTTGATCATGATAAAGACGAACAAGGCACAGGGGCATTTCATCACAACGGACTTGTGCAAGAGGCAACCCGCTTTATTAAAAAACAATATCCAGAAGTTATTGTCATTGCGGATACCTGCCTTTGTGAGTATACAAGCCATGGCCATTGCGGGGTCGTTGAAGGGGAAAAAATCCTCAATGACGCTTCTCTTGACCTTCTTGCCAAAACGGCAATCAGCCAGGCAGAGGCTGGCGCCGATATCATTGCTCCTTCCAATATGATGGACGGTTTCGTTGCGGCCATCCGTACAGGTCTGGATGAAGCGGGTTATGAAGATATTCCGATCATGTCCTATGCGGTGAAATACGCTTCGGCTTTTTACGGCCCATTCCGAGATGCTGCGAATGGTGCGCCACAATTTGGCGACAGGAAAACTTACCAAATGGATCCCGCCAATCGCCTTGAAGCGTTCCGTGAGGCTGAATCCGATGTTGCTGAAGGTGCGGATTTCCTAATCGTGAAACCAGCCCTTTCCTACATGGACATCATCAGGGACGTTAAGAATAACTTTAATCTTCCGGTTGTTTCCTATAATGTCAGCGGTGAATATTCAATGGTCAAGGCTGCTGCCCAAAATGGCTGGATTGATGAAAAAGCGATAGTGATGGAAATGCTGACAGGTTTGAAACGCGCAGGTTCCGACTTGATCATTACGTATTTTTCAAAAGAGGTAGCACGCTGGATAAACGAAGATAATCAATGATATAAAAAATATAACCTGTAATGGAAAAAGGGGATGGAATCATGCGGTCATATGAAAAATCGAAAAAAGCGTTTGCCGAAGCAAAAAATTTGATGCCAGGCGGCGTGAACAGCCCGGTACGTGCCTTTAAATCTGTGGACATGGATCCCATTTTCATGGAGCGTGGAAAAGGCTCAAAAATGTATGATATCGATGGAAATGAATATATCGACTATGTTCTATCATGGGGACCGCTTATCCTTGGACACACGAATGACCATGTCGTGGAATCATTGAAAAAGGTAGCGGAATCAGGTACAAGCTTTGGAACTTCTACGCTGATCGAGAATGAACTGGCCAAGTTGGTCATTGAACGGGTGCCATCGATTGAAATGATCCGGATGGTATCTTCAGGAACCGAAGCGACGATGAGTGCACTAAGGCTGGCACGAGGCATTACAGGCCGTGATAAAATCCTGAAATTCGAGGGTTCCTATCATGGCCATGGCGATTCATTGCTAATCAAAGCGGGTTCCGGCGTTGCAACGTTAGGTTTACCGGATAGCCCTGGAGTACCGGAAGGCATTGCTAAAAATACGATTACCGTAGCATATAATGATCTTGCTGCAACCAAATATGCGTTTGAACAATTTGGCGAAGACATCGCTTGCATCATCGTGGAACCTGTTGCAGGGAACATGGGCGTGGTTCCGCCACAACCTGGTTTCCTCGAAGGTTTACGTGAAGTGACGACCCAATACGGGGCTTTATTGATCTTTGACGAAGTTATGACAGGGTTCCGTGTCGGCTATAATTGTGCACAAGGCTATTTTGGCATCATACCTGACCTGACTTGCCTTGGGAAAGTAATTGGCGGCGGCTTGCCTGTCGGAGCATTCGGAGGCAAGCGCGAATTCATGGAACAGATTGCCCCGAGTGGGACAATCTATCAAGCAGGGACATTATCTGGTAACCCTCTTGCGATGACGGCTGGCCTTGAAACGCTGAGCCAATTGACTCCAGAATCCTATGATGAGTTCACCCGAAAAGGGGATATGCTCGAAAAAGGAATTGGAGAAGCAGCGGAAAAGTACGGAGTTCCCCATACATTCAACCGTGCCGGTTCCATGATTGGACTTTTCTTTACTAATGAAGAAGTCATAAACTATGATACAGCTAAAACATCCGACTTAGAGTTCTTTGCTTCTTACTATAGGGAAATGGCGAATCAAGGCATCTACTTGCCGCCGTCACAGTTTGAAGGTTTATTCCTTTCCACTGCGCATAGTGATGAAGATATTGAAAAGACCATTGCAGCGGCAGAACAGGCTTTTGCAAAATTAAAAAAATGATGCAAGGCATCATGAACTACCGCTATATTTAGATACTAATTTGAACTGGCTACCCTTTCTCCAAAGGCTTTTGGAGAAAGGCAGCCAGTTTTTTTTGCATACAATCAGTTAATGGAAGAAACGAGTCAAAAGTAGGAGGCCGAATTAATAAGAAAGTAGCCCGGATCATGCCGGATTTTTCAGCCCGGTTGATACATAATTGGATCTCCTTCTTTTTAATAGGCTTAGGAAAGATAAGGAGTATTGCAAATGAAATGAAGGAATAATCAGCTTCCTTCTTTCATAGATTGATATTGGTATAGGTACCGTTTCCTGAAGCTGAAAGGAGGAGTTGTCTTGTCGCAAGAAAATGAATCGTATTTACGATTTTCTTTAGAGGAATCCGTTTGGTTCCAGAAGGGACAGGAAGTGGCTGAGCTATATTCCATTTCCCTTGATCCGAATGTGGCGATTCAAGAAAGTGATCAATATGTTTATATACGAGGCTCGTTAGATTTAAGCGGTGAATACAAAGGCTCGCAAAATGGTGAAGAAGAGGAGTTTTCGCAGACCTTTTTGCCAAAAGCGGTTCAAAAGGTCGAGAGGCATCTTGATGGACTTAATGAGTTCACACACCGTTTTCCGGTTGATATAACGATTCCGAATAATCGGATTGCCTCATTGGATGAGGTCGATGTCTCGATTCAAAGCTTTGATTATGCGATGCCAGAGCATAATTGTTTGAAATTGCAGGCGGACCTTTTGATAACCGGAATCTATAATGATTCATATGTGGAAGAACGTTTCGATACTGAGCAGGAAGTTGGGGAAACAGAGGAACAGGAAGAAACGGATGGGGAAAATGAGTCATATATTCCTTATGCAGCTGCAGTGCCGCCAATCCCGGATTTTCAGCCTGTTTTCCGTGATGAGGAGGAAGAAGAGTTATACGCACCTTTTTCTGCAGAATCAAAACGAGTTTCCGAAGCAAACGAAGAAGAAGAAGAGGAACCGATTTTTTTAAGCGATCAGCATAATGCCCCAGTTTTTGAAATGCCCGTTTCACCATATCCGGAAGAGGATGAATGGGAAGCGGAAGTGCATAGAGAGGAAGAAGCTGTAGAAGAAGCAGTAATTGGCGATCCGCCTGACTCCGATGAAAAGGTACCTTCAATGGGAGAGGCGAAACTGGAGGAAGTACCAAGCAGTCAGGATTCCATGGAGAAGATGGAGATTCCTGTGGTGACATTGAGAGAAGATGTAGTGGAAGAGCCAAGTCGTGCAACCAAGCATCAAAATAGCTCTGTTTCAAATTTAGAATCCGAGGATGTTATCTGGCAGGGAGAAGATGACGTTGCAGCGGGCCCTATCCTTAATGAGAATGTGAAGGCGGAACAGGAAGAGGAATCCAATTCGTCCATAAGCGATCTATTCAAAAAGAGGGAAAGACCAGCGCCTCCGGCTAAGGAGGGTAAGAATTTCAAAGGCAGGAAACAAGCCGCGGAACGTGATGATAAAGAAACGGCCAATCATGATGAAAAGCAGCTATCCATCATGGATTTATTCGGACGGAAACAAGAAGAAGAACTAGTAAGGATGAAGGTTTGCATTGTTCAGCAAGGGGAAACGCTTGAAGACTTGGCTCAACGATATGATGTTACGGTTCAATCGATACTTTTCAGCAATGAATTGGAGTCGAATCAGAACGTCCATGAAGGGCAAGTCATCTATATACCGAAGGCGGTTGTATATAAGAATTGACCAGGACAGAGAGCAGAGCATATGGTCTGCTCCTGTTTTTTAGGTGCTAGAGGAATCGGATCATTAGTTTTTTAGAGAAAGTGAGTGAGTCTCGTGAGGGAAAACGAGAATCAGCAGCCTGCCAATCGGGATTGGGACGCGGAGACCGTATTGAAGGAATATGCCATGTATGTACAATATATTGAGGACTTCGGACGTGTAAAAAAAGTATACAGTGATCGCGGTACATTTGCCTTGAAATCCATGGTACCGCAGAACGGCATTGATTTTATGAAAAATGTTCAAAAATTGTACCATCGCGGCTATAACCGGATCGTTCCCATTTATCAAACGATGGATCAGCGTTACGCCGTTCTTCATAATGGACGTTTGTATTACCTGATGCCCTGGCTCAATAATGAAAGGGACGGGGAGCGCGATGAAAATCATAAGCAAATGTTCAGGGAGCTCGCTCGGATGCATACACTTTCCGTTAAGGAAATACAAGTGGATATCGAGGAACGGGAAGCCCATTTTGAGCGGACGATTGATGCCTGGAATAACGAGAAGGAATTCATCGATGAGTATATTGTCAGCTGTGAAAAGAAGTGGTATATGTCTCCATTCGAACTGACGGTTTGTTCTTTCTACACTGATATTTCACAGGCGCTGAAGTACTCGATCAAGAAATTTGAAACCTGGTATGAAAAAACGAAGGATAGTGAAAAGGTTCGAACCGTGGTCACGCACGGAAAGGTTTCCATGAAGCATTTCGTTTATGATGAGCGGGGTTATGGCTACTTCATCAATTTTGAGAATTCGAATACAGCTCCGCCGCATTTCGATTTACTGCCATTTCTCGTTAAATCGGCCAGGACCTATCCTGTCCAATGCGATGACTGCGTTGACTGGCTATATAACTATTTTCGTTATTTTCCGTTGAAAGAAGAAGAATTGCTGCTCATGCAAAGCTATCTGGCATTCCCTGGGTCAGCTTTGGAATTAGTGAAGGGTTATTCCGATGGCACGGGCCATCGTTCAGAGCTTGATAATGTTACACAACTGCAGCGGCAATTTTGGCTTTTGAAAAATATTGAATATATGGTGATGAAAATTGAAGAAATCGAACAGCAGAAAAAGGCTGCCGCCGAGGCTACCAAAGAAGAAGAACAATCACCCCCAAGCTAAATATACATGATTGGATCATCTCCAGTCATGTATATTTTTTTGCTGTAAGGGAATACTTAAATCCATTCGAAATACAAAGACATGGCCAGGAAAATAAAGGCGATTAGCAGGAGCATATCGAAGAAAGTCGGGAAAATCAGCGTACGTAATCCTTGGAACACAATAAAGGGGAAGATGAACTGCTGGCAGACACCGCGGAATTTCTTCACCCAAGGCGGTAAAGTATAGGGAGTATATCTTCGCTTCATAATATTACCTTCCTTTTTAGGACTTCTTATATTCTATGGGTGGGCAGTGGAAAAGGTGAAACAGCCGTCACATTCACTGTTTCTGGCGGATAAAATAAAGAAAATGAACTTGAATTGTATCAAAAGGGATGATTCCTGAGAAAGTAAGCGAAAAGATGATTGACTCGAGCCCCATGTTTTTTGTACTATATACTATATGCATTCAATGATTTTACTTATGAATATAAATCAATGCAAAGACCGGAAATAGTAAGATGAAATGCACTTTTCAGAGAGGAAACCAAATTGGTGCGAGGTTTCCAGGCAGCAGCATCCGAAGTCGTCCGCGAGCAGTCTTCGTGAACCCCTTAGTAGCGAAGGCCGGTGAAGAGCCGTTATCCCATTTGAGAGCCGAAAGAGATTTTTTTCTTTTTCGGAAAAAAGGTGGCACCGCGAACAACTTCCTTCGTCCTTTTGTGATGATGGAAGTTTTTTTTATGCCCAAAAGGAGGAAATGTTATGGAAGAGAACCAAATTTCTATGCCGACTAAATATGATCCGCAAACGATAGAGAAAGGCCGCTACAAATGGTGGCTTGATGGAAAATTTTTCGAAACGACGGGTGACGATAAAAAAGAACCATATACGATTGTCATCCCGCCGCCTAACGTGACAGGTAAGCTTCATCTTGGCCACGCTTGGGATACGACGCTTCAAGATATATTGACACGCATGAAGAGGATGCAAGGCTATGACGTTTTATGGTTACCGGGCATGGACCATGCCGGTATCGCCACTCAAGCGAAAGTGGAACAGAAACTTCGTGCTGAAGGCGTGAGCCGTTATGACCTTGGACGAGAAAAATTCGTAGAAGAGACTTGGAAATGGAAAGAGGAATATGCGAGCCATATCCGTGAACAATGGTCAAAGCTCGGTCTTGGACTTGATTATACACGTGAACGCTTCACTCTTGATGAAGGGCTTTCAAAAGCTGTGCGCGAAGTGTTCGTTTCGCTTTATAACAAGGGCTTGATTTATCGCGGCGAATACATCATCAACTGGGATCCATCAACGAAAACGGCGTTATCCGATATCGAGGTTATTTACAAGGATGTGCAGGGCGCATTTTACCATATGAAATATCCTTTGGTTGACGGATCAGGAGAAATTGAAATTGCCACCACCCGTCCAGAAACGATGCTTGGCGATACTGCTGTGGCTGTACACCCTGAAGATGACCGTTATAAACACTTGATCGGCAAAATGGTCCGCTTGCCAATTACAGGCCGGGAAATCCCGATTGTCGGTGATGATTATGTCGATATGGAATTCGGTTCAGGCGCGGTCAAAATTACTCCGGCTCATGATCCGAATGACTTCGAAATCGGGAACCGTCACGATTTGGAACGCATCCTTGTCATGCATGAAGATGGCTCGATGAATGAAAAGGCTGGTAAATATGAAGGCATGGACCGTTTTGAATGCCGGAAACAAATCGTCAAGGACCTTCAGGAAGAAGGAGTACTTTTCAAAATCGAAGATCACCTTCACTCAGTCGGCCATTCAGAGAGAAGCGGTGCTGTTGTTGAACCATATCTTTCGACTCAATGGTTCGTTAAAATGCAGCCGTTGGCTGATGCATCCGTTGAGCTTCAAAAAGGAACCGATGAGGAAAAAGTTCATTTCGTACCGGACCGTTTCGAAAAAACGTACCTGCATTGGATGGAAAATATCCGCGACTGGTGCATTTCCCGTCAGCTTTGGTGGGGTCACCGCATTCCAGCCTGGTACCATAAAGAAACAGGTGAAGTGTATGTAGGTCACGAAGAACCTGCGGACGCTGAAAACTGGGAACAAGATACAGATGTTCTTGATACATGGTTCAGCTCGGCATTATGGCCGTTCTCGACTATGGGCTGGCCTGACAAGGACAATGTCGATTTCCAACGCTACTATCCAACCGGGGCACTTGTGACAGGCTATGATATCATTTTCTTTTGGGTATCACGGATGATTTTCCAAGCTCTTGAGTTCACAGGTGAACGTCCATTTGAAGATGTGCTGATCCACGGTCTGGTTCGTGACGAACAGGGGCGCAAGATGAGTAAATCGCTTGGCAATGGTGTCGATCCGATGGATGTAATCGATCAATACGGTGCCGATTCGCTGCGTTACTTCTTATCCACGGGCAGCTCGCCAGGACAGGACCTTCGTTATAGCACGGAAAAAGTGGAAGCGGTTTGGAACTTCTCCAATAAGATTTGGAACGCATCCCGTTTTGCTTTGATGAACATGAACGGCATGACTTATGACGAAATTGATTTAAGCGGTGAGAAGTCTGTAGCTGATAAATGGATCTTGACGCGTTTGAATGAAACGATTTCAAACGTAACCAGACTTGCGGACCGTTATGAGTTTGGTGAAGTGGGCCGTGTGCTTTACAACTTCATTTGGGATGATTTCTGTGACTGGTATATTGAAATGGCGAAGCTTCCGCTATATGGCGAAGACGAAGCAGCTAAGAAGACGACGCGCTCGATCTTGGCTTATGTACTGGATAACACGATGAGATTGTTACACCCGTTCATGCCATTCATTACCGAAGAAATCTGGCAGAACCTACCGCATCAAGGTGAGTCCATCACTGTTGCCGCTTGGCCGGAAGTGAATGAAGGGTTGACGGATACAGCTGCAGCCGAGGAAATGAAGCTGCTGGTTGAAATCATCCGCTCCGTCCGTAATATCCGTGCTGAGGTGAACACACCGCTAAGCAAAAAAATCAATTTAATCTTAAAAGCGAAGGATGAATCCATCTTAGGGACTTTACAGAAAAACAGCAGCTATATCGAGCGTTTCTGTAATCCTGAACAATTGACGATCGGAATCGAAGTCGAAGAACCTGCTCAAGCCATGACAGCTGTCGTAACTGGCGTAGAGCTAATCCTTCCGCTTACAGGACTGATCAACATTGACGAAGAAGTGAAACGTCTTGAAAAAGAACTCGACAAACTTAATAAAGAAGTTGAGCGCGTACAGAAAAAATTGGGCAATGAGGGCTTCGTTAAAAAGGCGCCGGTAAGCGTCATCGAAGAAGAACGTGCCAAGGAAAAAGACTATAGCGAAAAACGCGATTCTGTAATCCACAGGATCAGCGAACTGAAACAATTGTAAAACAAAAGGATGAACCAGCTTGAAGCCGGTTCATCCTTTTTGTGTTTAAATGCTATTCAAGAAAAATATTCCATTAGGATGATATTCTTTCTTTTATGAATGAAAGGTACTCCCGTACGATATTCATATCACTTAGTGCACTTAATGTCCGGCTGCCGACGACATCCTCGATTTCGTTGAGCATGAGGCTGCCATCTTCCGCCAATATGAAATCGATACCGACCAGGCCAAAATCAAACGAACTTATTACTCTTTCAACAAGGGTTAATTCAGAAGCAGTCAGCTCATATAGAGAAGCCGATCCGCCCAGCGTATAATTTGCCTTGAAACTGGAATCGGATTCCCTAAGTACAGCAGCCTTCACTTTTTTCCCAACCACAAAGACGCGGATATCCCTGCCGAATAAGCCAGGTTTTTGGACTATCCAATTTCCATCATTCAGTTCGGCAAGATCATCGGCATGCTCGATTAGATATACTTGTTTCCCGCCGCGACCTCGTGTTTCCTTAGCAATGAAAGGGAACTCCATGTCATCTGCACTCGGCCTCCCGTTACAATATACGGTATCGGCCATTGGAATCCCGAGCGAGGACAAATATTGATGTGTCTTTGCTTTGTCGTTCGCGATTTCCGATACGAAGGAGGAGTTAAAGCAAGCAATCCCCAGTTGCTCAAGTTGCTTTGTAAAAAAAGGGTCGATGGCCCGGACGATAGCAAAGTCCGGCAATGAAATGGGCTGTGTCCCATGTTCCACGTACAACTTGTTGAAACGATGACCGATCCTAAGGTCTTCCCGAAAGTGAAAGTGCAAATCAAGATCAAGCTTACTTGCTTCTTCAAGCATCCAATCTATGTATCCCTTATTCTTCAAGGCATCTTTACGGTTATAAATCAACCAGCCTGCTTGTTTTTTCATCAGATGCACTTCCTTTTCCTAATTCTTTCAAGATATAATCGAACATGCTATCAGCGATGTTGATGCCTGTACATTCATAAATATTCAGTAAATGCGAATTCGAATTCACTTCGCACAAAAGCGGACCTTCTTCACCGAACAACAAATCGACGCCAGCGAAGTCGGCACCCAAAATTTGCGCACATCGGATGGCAAGTTGTGCTTCTTCACTGGTGGGTATATAAGGTGCAGCCTGTCCCCCGGCAGTCATATTAGCTCGGAAGTCTTGCTCGGAATGGCGTTGCATCGCTGCTATGACTTGATTGCCCACGACATTCACACGAATGTCCCGACCTTTGCTGTGCTTGATGAATTCCTGGAGTATAAATGGCTTGTGGCCAAGATTATGGATCGTCTTTAGTAACTCATCCTCTGTTGGAATTAAATATACTTGTTCCCCAAAAGAACCGTATGCTTCCTTAACGACAAGGGGATACCCAAGTTCATTGCCGATTTGCATGAAAGCATCCATATGGACCCTTTCTATCCCTTCGTAGGTAAAAGGGGGGAATATGGTTTTCGGCATCGGTATGCCATGGCCGGTCAATGCTTGATGTGTTTTTGCTTTGCTGTCGCAAATATCGATCGCTGTACTGCTGTTATATACGGGGATGCCGAGCAATTCCAAATGGCGCGCCAAATGAATGTCTTTATCCATGAACAGGACAAAATCAGGCAGCTTATCAAAGGCACCTTTAAGCAGTGGCACTCCTTTTTCGATAATGGGAAAGAGATCTGAATTGCGGATAAGGGTTGCCATGATATCTTTCCTTTCTGCCGCCTCTTTAATGAACAAAGCCAAACTGGAAAACTTATCATGCTGTAAATAGCCGTTAACGACAATCCAACAGTGGAAATCTGAAGATTTCATGGAAAACACTACCTTTCATCTAGGTTAATCGTTCATATATTGATAAAATAATCTTAACGCATAAGAGCGGTATAAAGAAAGAGGAGGCTCAACGATAATGGTAACAACCATGAAAGAAATCAATCATTTTTTTGAACGCCGCCAAGTTCAATTGGGCATGAATTTTGGCCTATCACGAATGGAAACATTGTTAACTGAATTAGGTGACCCGCACAAGGCGCTAAAGTATATTCACATTGCAGGATCCAACGGGAAAGGATCAACACTGCAATATATTAAAGAAATCCTGCTTGCCCAAGGCATTCGGGTCGCTTCCTTCACTTCGCCTTATTTAATACGGATGAATGAGCAGCTGAAGATAAACGAGGATGAAATCAGTGATAAGGATTTTATCGCTGTCTTCCAGGAGCTTTGGCCGATCATCCAAGGGATGGACAGTAAGGGGAATGGTCCCACTCAGTTCGAAATCTTGACTGCCATGGCATTCTCTTATTTTAGCAAAAAGGAAGTGGATTTGGTTTTGATGGAAACCGGTTTGGGAGGCAGGCTCGATACAACGAATGTCATCCAGCCGTTTCTTTCGATCATTACCTCGATTTCTTTGGAACATACGAACATCCTGGGAAACACACTTGGGGAAATTGCTTTTGAGAAGGCGGGCATCATTAAAAGCGGGGCGCCGATCATTAGCGGAGTCACAGCCGGGGAACCAGCAAAAGTAATTGAAGAAAAAGCGTCGTCATTAGGCGTACCTTATTACCAATTAGGCAAAGACTTTCATGTAGGCAAAATAAAGCAAAGTGAACGAGGGCAAAGTTTCTCTTTTTCGCTTGCAGACAGGTCCATCGAAAATGTGGAAATGCGGATGTTAGGGCGCCATCAAGTGGAGAATGCGGCATTGGCCATTGCTGTTGTCACATTAGGAATGGAAAATATCGATGAAAAAAGCATACTTAAAGGAATAGGGGAAGCGAAATGGAATGGCCGCTTTGAAAAAATATCGGATGAGCCATTGGTGATCATTGATGGTGCACATAATCCTGCCGGCATCGACGTACTGAAGGAAACGCTAAAAGTGCATTACCCCGACTATAAGTACCGATTCGTATTCAGTTCATTTAAAGATAAAAATTATTCCGATATGCTTCATGGACTGGAAACGGAAGCGATGGAAATCATCATTACCGAATTCGACCATGAACGGGCGGCGGATGCGAAAACGCTTTATGAAAAGTGCAGTCATCCAAATAAAAGTATAAACAGGGATTGGCAGGCGGCAATAACGGAAGGCAGAAGGAAAACAGGAGGAAAAGAGATTCTTGTCATCACAGGGTCCCTTCATTTCCTTTCACTTGTGAGGGAGTTCCTGATCAGAGAAGGTGCCTAAAGGGATGTACCTTTACCGGCTGACTAATTATCATTCCCGAATGTTGAGAAATGAGGCACTTTATCATGGAAACCAAAGCCTAGGAACCGAAGGTAAGCCATATTTGTTTCAACTTCTTCAACTGTTATACGCATTGAACGAATACCGAAGTTATATTGAATGAAAGTCAGCTTGACTAATATAACTAGATCAGTACTTGGGCGTCCTATCTCTGAATACAAATCTTTCACCAAGTCATAAATGAAAGTGAAGTCAATGACAGCCTCAATTTTACGAACCAAATGGTTCGCAGGCACCAGTTGATCTAAAGTAATCATTTCAAGTTGATCACGCTGAATAGAATCATATTTAGAAAGCATCCTCATCACCTGGCAAAAGGGTTCTATCTATAAGTTAAAACAAAGTTGATTGGAGCGGGTGTTCGAGACTCCTGCTTAGAAAAGCGAGTCCAGGGGAGACCCCGCAGGCGCAAAGGCGCTGAGGAGGCTCCCGGACCGCCCGCGGAAAGCGGGTGCCTGGAGTGGAAATTAACGTTCAAATTGCACAAACCCTTAAAAAAACTGTAGACAAACTCTATTTTCATCGAGTTTGTCTACAGTCTGAGAAAAGGATCTTTTCGAAGGTCCTTTTCTCTTGTTAACAAGTCTCTTGAAAAGAAAAAACTCTAATAGAATGATTGATAACAAATCACCAAGTATATTTGTTAAAATATGTTTATATATTGATTCTATGTGACTGATGAATAGTAGGATCTACTTAATAAAATAACGGGAGGAATGATAATCATGGAGAACCGAAGTGATTATTACATAACGGAAGGGACTTTTATATCAGGGTTTCACAGAAAGGCAATCGAATCCTCATGCACTATGTATAAATGATGGTTATCCATATCTATCTCTTCGTTTTGGGCTTAATTTTAGGCTCATTCTTCAACGTTGTCGGTTTAAGTGTTCCAGCTGGTCATTCATTTGCTAATCGTCGCTCCGCCTGCCCTTCTTGCGGGCGTACATTGACATTCTTCGAGTTGATACCGGTTATTTCTTATATGTTGCAAGAAGGGAAATGCCGTGGCTGTAAAACAAGGATTTCACCCCTTTATCCGGCAGTGGAAATGCTGACCGGTGTTTTGTTTACCTCTGCTCCCATCTTCCTTGGCTGGTCGAGCGAACTCTTGATTGGCTGGACATTGATTTCATTATTTATGATCATCTTCGTGACTGATGTCGCCTATATGCTCATTCCTGATAAAATACTGCTTTTCTTTACGGTGATTTTTATCGTTCTAAGAGTCCCCTTTCCGCTGTCGCCCTGGTGGGATTCAATTGTCGGGGCAGCGGTTGGCTTTAGCTTGCTGTTATTGATCGCTGTCGTGAGCAAGGGTGGCATGGGCGGCGGTGATATCAAGCTATTTGCAGTGATTGGCTTTGTACTGGGAATGAAGATGGTGCTATTATCGTTTCTTTTGGCGTGCTTTTATGGGGCATTCCTTGGCATCATCGGATTGCTGACCGGATTCCTAAAAAAGAAAACACTTATTCCTTTCGGACCGTATATCGTTTTTGGGACATTGACTGCTTATTTTGGGGGCGATGCCCTTTTACATTGGTATGTAACTTTTTTAAGGTGAGCTTAAAGGGCCATCCTAATGCAGGAGGAATTTGTCAAAAATCACCTGAACAATAGCGAAGTAGGGAACTATCCCTAAATGGCCGCAAGTGTAGATGACATGAAAGAGGAATATATGTAATTGGTGAGTGACGATATTGAATGATTCATGAACCGGAAGTACCAGTACCTTGGAAACCTTGTTTGGCTACCCATATATGAATAGGGAAATTTGACGAAACCTATTAATGACAAGACGACAAAAGTCTTGTTATTTTTTTTTACCTCTATGTTAGGATGAAAAAAATGATTTGGAGGGGAGGAAAAAAATTGGGCAAGCCGGAACAAAGCAAGGGTGTAAAGATTAAAATAAATGGGGAAGAAAAAGTATTTCCAGATAAAAAGATTGAAAGTCAAGAGGCGGCGAGTAAGGAGCACGAACAGGAACACACAGATGAGAGTTTCGAATGGATACTCCCTGAGGATTCAAACGAAAACAAAATCGTATTGGTTCCCTCACCGCCGAAGAAGAAAATGCCGAAGTTCATCGGTTTTGGCACCAGTTCGCTGAAAAGCCTGGATAAAAGGCCGATCAAGACATTCATGATCGCTGTCATTTGTGCCGTTTTTTTTGGGTCGATTCTCGGCTTGATCGCCGTTAAAACAATTACAAAGGAAAAAGCAGAAGTATCTTCGGTCGAGACCCCGATTCCAACGGAAGCCACCGTTGAGGATAAAAAAGCGGCAGTGACTGAACCAGGAAACCAGCTGAAGACATTCCTTGTACAGGGAGGAGTATTCAGCAGCGAGGATGCAGCAAGGCAAATACAAAAGAAAATCATTGAAAAGCAGGTTCCTGCTGAAATTTTCAAATTGGAAGACAGCTATTATCTATTCTTGGGATCGGCAGAGAGTCTAGCTGCAAGTAAGGAGCTGGCCTTGTTCTTAAAGTCCTATGATGTGGACGTATATTGGAAGGAAATCAATTTAGAAGCGGCAGGGACAAGCCGGGAAGATGAGAAAACCCTCGATAAGATGAAGGCAGTATATGCTTCATTGGCAGAAACATCCGCAACTAAACTTCGTGGAAAGGAAGGGACGGTAAACGAAGAAACCCTGAAAAAAAATATGGATGAACTGAAGGCGGTGAAATTATCGCCGGAGTTTTCGAAAATGAACGATGACCTGACTGCCGCCGCCAAGTCGATTGACGAATATGGGACTTCCAAAAATGAAGAAAAGCTATTCCAGGCTCAAGAAAGCCTACTTGATTTTTTATTGAATTTCCAAAATATATCGAGTTAAGGAATGAAAAAAAGGGGGGCTGCCTAATGGGACAAGCTCCCCAATATGAAACCATCTGTGACACCTTTTTTATTTTCCGGGAAATACTTACAGGCATTTGTCGATTCCTAGTAAACAATAATTGTGGATTGCAACATAATTTGATAGGATAGATATTGTATCTCCCTATGTAAAGAAAGGTGACTTTTTATTATGCAGCCATTGATTTTAGCTTCTTCATCACCACGTCGTAAAGAACTTCTACAATTTCTTCAAATCCCCTTTGAAAGCATGAATTCCAATGTCGATGAAAGTATTGATGAAAACATGTGTCCTGATGCAGCGGTGAAAGAACTGGCATCCCGTAAAGCGGAAGCCATCGCAGCAAAGTTTCAGGAAAGCTGGGTGATCGGCTCGGATACCGTTGTTGTCCTTGATGGTGAGATATTGGGTAAGCCGAAAAGCCGGGCGGATGGAAAAAGAATGCTGGAAATGATATCAGGACGGACACATGAAGTATACACAGGTGTCGCCATCCTATTCGGCAAGCATCGTAGAGTATTCGCAGAAAAAACGGAAGTGACATTTTGGGAGCTGCCAGACGCTGAAATCGAACGTTACCTGGATAGCGGGGAACCCTTTGACAAAGCTGGCGGCTATGGGATTCAAGGATACGGATCTCTTCTTGTCGAACAAATCAAAGGAGACTATTTCTCAGTCGTCGGGCTTCCGGTCTCAAGACTGGCCCGGGAACTTAAAGCGATGCAGGAAGAGTTAGGATAAGAAAATTTGATTTCGTCTGGCATCTTCCCTTTTATTAAGAAAGGGTTGATCTTTTGAGCGAAAAAATGTTAATACGGGATTACCCGAAAGAAGAGCGGCCGCGCGAAAGGTTTCTCCAGGACGGGCCGCAAAGTCTCTCCAATCAGGAATTGCTTGCTTTGCTGCTCAGGACTGGGTCAAGGGAGGAATCAGTCCTGCAACTATCCGGCAGGCTCATCAATTCCTTCAAGGGCCTGCGCTTGTTAAAAGAAGCCTCAGTGGAAGAACTGACCGTGATCAAAGGGATTGGTGAAGCAAAAGCGATTCAAATCCTGGCCTCTGTCGAACTTGGCAGGAGAATTAACAATTTGAATGATCAAGACCGGTATGTGATTCGGTCTCCTGAAGATGGAGCCAACTATTGCATGGAAGAAATGCGGTTTTTATCACAGGAACATTTCGTCTGTCTCTATTTAAATACGAAAAATCAAGTGCTTCAAAAAACTACGGTATTCATCGGCAGCCTCAATGCATCGATCGTGCATCCGCGCGAGATCTTTAAAGAGGCTTTCAAAAGGTCCGCCGCCTCTATCATCTGTCTTCATAACCACCCCTCCGGAGACCCCTCTCCCAGCAGAGAAGATATTGAAGTGACGAAAAGGTTAGTCGAATGTGGTAAAATAATCGGGATTGAAGTATTGGACCACATCATTATCGGGGAACATAAATATGTTAGTTTGAAGGAAAAAGGTTATTTATGACACTATCAAATTTTTTGACGATACGATATAATATTGTTTATGATTTTTAAAAGAGGAAACTTTTTCAAAGGGTCTTATTGTCAAAAAACGACAAATTATTATTTGAACTTATAAAAAGGCATTTTTGTTTACGAAAGGGAGATACCATAATGTTTGGAATTGGCGCTAGAGATATAGGGATTGATTTAGGAACGGCGAATACGCTTGTTTATGTGAAAGGAAAAGGGATCGCGGTACGTGAACCATCGGTTGTAGCTGTGCAAACAGATACAAAGCAAATCGTTGCAGTCGGAAACGATGCGAAAAACATGATCGGCCGTACACCTGGTAACGTGGTTGCCCTTCGCCCGATGAAGGATGGAGTCATTGCTGATTATGAAACGACGGCTACCATGATGAAGTACTATATGAAGGAAGCTCAAAAGAAGGGTGTATTCGGCAACAAGCCATATGTCATGATTTGTGTGCCTTCTGGAATTACGGCAGTTGAGCAGCGTGCAGTCATCGATGCAGCTAGACAAGCTGGAGCACGGGACGCATATCCTATCGAAGAACCGTTTGCAGCAGCGATCGGTGCAGACCTTCCGGTTTGGGAGCCTACAGGAAGCATGGTCGTTGATATCGGCGGAGGAACGACGGAAGTGGCAATCATTTCCCTTGGCGGAATCGTTACAAGCCAATCGATCCGTATTGCCGGTGATGAAATGGATGATGCCATTATCGTTTACATCCGTAAGAACTACAATTTGATGATCGGTGAGCGTACTGCTGAAGCGATCAAGATGGAAATTGGTTCTGCCGGTGACACGGAAGGCGTAGAAAACATGGAAATTCGCGGACGTGACCTATTGACTGGATTACCGAAAACAATCGAAATCACAGCTGAAGAAATATCCAAAGCATTAAGCGACACAGTTTCTGCAATTGTGGATTCCGTGAAAAACACTTTAGAGAAAACACCACCTGAATTAGCCGCTGACATCATGGACAGAGGCATTGTATTGACAGGCGGGGGTGCTTTGCTGCGCAATTTGGATAAAGTCATCAGTGAAGAAACGCAGATGCCGGTGATCATCGCTGAGAATCCACTGGATTGTGTTGCAATCGGAACGGGAAAAGCGCTGGACCACATTCATTTATTCAAGACTAAATCAAGAGATTCGCGATAAGCATTACTTCTCAAATAGGGCCGGCTCAACAAAAGGTGCAATTTTGAGCCGGTCTTTCTTATGTTCTACAGTTTAATTAAATCCATAGTGTAAGTTTAAAACCATAGAGTAAATTTTTAGATAGAGGTGTAATCACCATGCCACAGTTTTTTAATAAAAAGCTCCTTCTCTTGCTCGTTAGTATTATCGTTCTCGTGGCATTGATCGGTTTTTCATTAAGGGAGAGAGAAGAGTTAACTTGGCCGGAGCAATTCCTAAAAGATACGACAGGCTGGGTAGGTAATGTGTTTAATAAGCCAGTATCGGGTATAACAGGTTTTGTAGGGGGCTTAAAAGACCTTCAACATACATACGATGAAAACAAAAAATTGAAAGCCCGCTTGGATGAATATGTATTATTGAAAACCCAAGTCCAGGATTTAAAGGAAGAAAATGAAGAACTTCGCGATAACCTCAAAAAAGAAGATGACCTGCGGAAATATTCGCCAACTCAGGCGACGGTCATTGGCCGTAATCCCGACCGCTGGCATGAAATGCTGACGATCAATAAAGGGAAGCGTAATGGGGTAGAAAAAAACATGGCCGTCATCACATCCAATGGGTTAGTCGGCAAGGTGAAATCCGCGACGGATTTCACGGCCTCGGTTCAACTTTTAAGTTCGATCGATAAAGCCAACCGCGTCTCGGCCATCATTCAAGGTGATGATAAAGCATATGGCTTGATTGAAGGGTTCGATGATAAAAAGAACCTTTTGCTGATGAAACGGATTCCATATGATAAAAAAATCAAGAAAAATTCATTGGTCATCACATCCGGTTATGGCGGAATCTTTCCGAAAGGTCTGCTGATCGGGAAAGTTGTCGATGTAAAAGTGGATCAATATGGATTGAACCAGACCGCATATATTGAACCTTCGACGGATTTTTATGATATTAATAATGTTATGGTCGTTCAGCGCGAAGTGGACGGTGTACCGAAAGAAAGTGAAGGGGAGGATGAAGCTGAGTGAGATATTTCATCCTTTCTTTTATAGCCTTGGTTTTTTTTGTTTTTGAAAGCATCTTCGCCCAGATGTTCGCTGGAGATGCATTCGGGTCCGATAAAATACTTGTGCCCCATTTCATGATGATTTTCGTTTTTTTCCTGACCATGTACGGATCCAGGAAAATGGGTATGCTTTATGGGGCGATTCTTGGGTTGACTTATGATGTTGTATATACGGAAATCCTGGGGATTTACATGTTCCTGCTGCCTTTTCTTGCCTATCTGATATCGAAAAGCATGAAAATCCTGCAAAATAACATATTGATCGCCTGTCTTACTGCGCTTTTATCCACGGCAGTTTTAGAGGTTGTCATCTTTCAGATGAATATCATCCTATCTTTTGCAGATATGGGATTTGGTGAATTTGCGGAACGGAGATTGATTCCGACATTATTATTGAATCTAGCGTTTATTATCATCAGCTGCTATCCTTTAAAAAGAATGATTGAAAAGCTTGATTTGCAAGGAGAAACGGAATAACGTTCCTGTGTCTTAAGAAGCAGGGGGGAAATGTATTTTCCCTTTTCCTTGTACGTAGAAAAAGGAAATTTGTTTTCCTATGTCGAATTATATTTCATTGAGGTGAAACAAACGTCATGAATAAAAGAATTCAGCAAAATGTCATGATTAAGGGAACAAAAGACGGGTTTATGCTTCATCTCGATGATTCTTGCTCATTTTCCGAATTATTGAAAGAGTTAGAAGTGAAGCTTTCGGCAAACTATCAGTTTCAAGAAAATGACCCGTCCATTTCCGTAAAAGTACATACAGGGAACCGCTATCTTGATGAACAACAAGAAGAAAAGATTAAAGAGGTCATCCATAAAAAGAAGAAGCTTTTCGTGGATGAGATGATTTCGAATGTCCTGACGAAGGATGAAGCGAAACGATGGAAAGATGAAAACCAAGTGACGACCGTGACCAAGGTCATAAGGTCGGGACAGGTTTTTGAAGTTCCCGGAGACTTACTATTAATTGGGGATGTCAATCCCGACGGTACGGTTCGTGCGGGTGGCAACATATATATCATGGGACAGCTAAAGGGAATAGCCCATGCCGGTTATAAAGGGAATAATGAGGCCATAATAGCAGCCTCTGTCATGAAGCCTGCCCAGCTGCGCATTGCCGGACAAGTGAATTTATCTCCTGACCAATATACGAAATGGGGACATGACTTGGAATGTGCCTTCATGGATGAAGAAGAAAATATCATAATAGAAAAACTGCAAGTCTTAAAGAAATATAGACCTAATTTAAATAGATTAGAAGGGGGTCTCTAATCGTGGGAGAGGCAATAGTTATAACATCCGGTAAGGGTGGTGTCGGGAAAACGACCACCTCCGCCAATTTAGGAACATCTTTAGCTCTTCTAGGCAAGAAGGTTTGCTTGATTGATACGGATATTGGTCTTCGGAATTTGGATGTGATCATGGGATTGGAAAATCGCATCATCTATGATTTGGTCGATGTGGTCGAAGGGCGCTGTAAGATACACCAGGCGCTCATTAAGGATAAACATTTCGAGGATTTGCTTTACTTGCTTCCAGCTCCGCAAAATAGTGATAAAACAGTGGTGAATGAAGAGCAGATGAGGAAACTCATAAGCGATATGAAGCCTGACTATGATTATGTCATCATTGATTGCCCTGCAGGCATTGAACAGGGCTTCAGGAATGCCATAGCTGGGGCGGATAAGGCAATCATCGTTACGACTGCAGAGAGACCGGCTGTCAGGGATGCGGACCGTATTATTGGCTTGCTTGAAAAAGAAGAGCATATTGAACCGCCTCAATTGATCATCAACCGGATACGCGGCCATTTGCTACATGAGGATGAAGAAATGGATATCGATGGTGTTGCCGATTTTCTTAAGATTGATTTGATCGGCGTCATTCCTGATGATGACCAAGTCATTGTGGCAGCGAATAAAAAGGAACCCATTGCCTATAATCCGGACAATAGAGTTTCGCTTGCCTATCGGAACATTGCCAGAAGGATCCTTGGTGAATCTGTGCCCTTGACTCCAATCGGCAGCGAACCAAAGGGCTTCATGTCCAAATTGAAAAAATTCTTTAGCGTGCGGTAAATCTATATTCATTTGTCAGGAAGCGGGGTGCATTTGATGCCCTCGCTTTTTTTTATGCTTCTTGCAAATAAAAAAGGCAAGCCATATTGGCTTGCCTGATCTATATGCTAAAAATGCAGCGCGGTTTATCCGCGTCTTCCGCCTCTGCCGCCACGTTTTGATTCTGTGCTGCGTTTAAGAGTCGATAAATTTTCTTCACTAGTCTTTAAAAAGCGAACCATTTTATCTTCGAAATTTTCCTTTGGTTGAAAATTACCTTTTGAACGAAAATCTTTAGAACGGCTATCCCCTTGGCGTGGTGGGCGTTTGGTATAAGAAGAGGTTTGCCCTTCGGGTCTATCTATAGCCTTTTTGATGGACAAGGCAGTTTTTCCGTCTTTCTCACTAATCACTTTTACTTCAATTTGGTCGCCTACTTTAAGATGGTCATTTACGTCTTTTACATAGCTATCTGCTACCTCACTGATATGCACAAGACCTGTTGAGCCTCCTGGTAATTCTACGAATGCTCCAAAATTAGTGATACCTGTTACTTTACCTTGTACTTTGCTGCCTATTTCGATTGACATAAAAAAACGTTCCCCCTCAATAATGTTAAAACCACTTTATTATAACAAATTTCGGGGGACAATATCAATCTCAATTATTCGATTTTCTGAATCGATATCCGAATCCCCTTGGTAATTCATAAATTTACGGATGATTTTTCATTGAAAAAAATTTTTTTAGGGAAGTTCAGAAAGAAAATCTTTTCTCCGTCATAGTCTGGACAAGTTGCTCATACGCTGTAATATAGCGCTTTGACATGAGCAGGGGGGGAATCTGGAATGGATGATCGCAGGAAAGATATCCGAAATCGTATCGCCAAGAGACGCAAGTTCAATGATAAACCGGCAGGTGGCAGCAGTTGGACGGAGATCAACAATGAAGAACCATATGGGATTGATTCATATAACGGGTATTCCGAGAAAGATCATCCGCTTTTCAAGAAAGAATATTTTTTCTTTAAAATCCTTGCTAGTGTATGCCTGTTCCTGATTATCGCCGTGATGTTCAGACACCCTTCTGTGCGGCTGGACCCTGCCAGAAGTTTTGTCACGGAGAACATGAACAAGGAATTTCAGTTCGCTTCAATCTCCAACTGGTATGAAAGTGCGTTTGGTAAACCGATCGCTTTTTTACCGAATGAGGCCGATAAGAAAACTGTTGATTCGAATGAAGAATATGCAATGCCAGCCTCTGCGAAGATTACCCAAAACTTCGAGACGAACGGTGAGGGAATCATATTGGAAACGAGCAAAGGCTCAAAGGTCGAGGCCGTCAATGAAGGGGTAGTCATCTTTGCCGGTGAAAAGGAGGGGATTGGAAAGACGGTCGTCATTCAGCATGCCAATAAAAGTGAGTCTTGGTATGGGCAGCTGGAAGGAATTGATGTGAAATTGTATGAGTTCGTTAAAAAGGGCAATGAAGTCGGACAGGTTACACTAAGTGAAGATGGATCCAAGGGAAGATTTTATTTGGCGATAAAAGAAAATGATGCTTTCGTCGATCCTAAAAAGGTGATTTCCTTTGAGTGAATATGGAAAATTACTGTTTAAAATCAGGGTGCACCCGACATTGTGGTTTGTCATTGGCATCGCCATCCTCACTGCCCATTTCGTTGAAGTGATGATGCTGTTGCTCATCGTCTTCATTCATGAAATGGGGCATGCTGTCTGTGCCCAGCATTTCAAATGGCGGATAAAGTCAATCCAGCTGCTTCCTTTTGGCGGGGCTGTCGAGACTGAGGAGTACGGAAATAAGAGTTTGAAGGAGGATTTGGCGGTGGTGCTTGCCGGTCCGCTTCAACATGTTTGGCTCATTGGTGCAGCTTTTTTGCTCTATTTCTTTTCTATTATCCCATATGAGCTGTATCAGCCCTTCTTGTATATGAATCTTATGCTGCTGATTTTTAATCTGCTGCCAATTTGGCCCTTGGACGGGGGACGGCTGCTATTCATCGGTGTATCCCTATACTGCACCTTTCTGGAAGCGCAGAAACGTACACTTCACTTTTCTGCAGTATTCGCTGTCCTGGCTTTTGTGACCTGGATCATTCTGGATCCGCTCAATTTGAACATCTGGCTCATCATCTTTTTCATAAGTCTCTCACTGGTCATGGAATGGCGGCAGAGGTATTATGCTTTCATCCGTTTTCTTTTGCAGCGCCATTATGGGCATACGAATGATTTAGCGAAACTGAAGCCGATCTCGGTGGATTCACAAGAACCGATTTTTAAAGTGCTGGAACTGTTTCAACGCGGTTGTAAACACCCCGTCATCATCATGAAAAACGGGAAAGAGACCGGCTCGTTGGATGAAACGGAAATCCTTCACGCCTATTTTTCCGAGAAAATGACAAACGGGAAAATCGGCGACCTATTATATTCTTATTAAATATGTTATCCTTTCTTCAAATTGAGGAGAGGATTTTTTTTGATGAAAAAAATGATCGCGAACTTAGCTTCACGCGAAAAAAGAGTGGCCGTACTCGAGAATGGTGTTTTACGTAAACTTGAAATCATGCCGCCTCAAAAGCGCAGTACGGTCGGCAATATTTATCTTGGGAAAGTGACGAAGGTTTTACCGGGAATGGATGCCGTCTTCATTGATTATGGTGCAGAGAAGAATGGTTTTTTACACCGTGACGAGATTCCCTCTTTCCAGCAGACAAAAAAAACGGTTGGGAAAGCATCCATCGGTCAATTTGTCCATCAGGGAGAAAAGCTGCTAGTTCAGGTGACTCGGGATGAAACGGGCACTAAAGGAGCTAAATTGACTGGGCTGATCGAGTTTTCAACAGAATCCCTCGTATACATACATGGAATAGATTATGTTGGTGTTTCAAAGAAATTCAAAAACGATGATCTTCAAAAGCAGTGGCGGGAAACGGCCTTACAGTATAAAAATGCTGATGAAGGATTGATTGTCCGCACCTCGATGGAGAACGAAAGCGAAGCGGTATTCCTTGACAGGTTAACTGGATTGCGCGAGCTCTATAAAGGGCTTGAAGTTAAGGCTGCTTCCCTCAAGGCCCCGTCCATACTCTATGAGAGGGACGCATACCTGGACATGATCATTTCTGAAATGTCGGGAGCGGCGACAGGGGAACTGGCCATCGATGATTTCGAGGCTTATCGGGAGCTGAAAAAGTGGATACAGGAAAACCGTAAGGAGTGGGAAATATCCCATGTATCGGGTCCAAAGAACATTTTTTCCGAATGGAATGTCGAAGCGCAAGTGGAGAAGATGGCCAAGAAAATCGTTTGGCTTGAGAATGGCGGATATTTAATTTTTGAAGAAACGGAAGCTTTCACCGTAATCGATGTCAATTCAGGTAAATTCACCGGCAAGGTGGCGAAGGAAGCTACATTGTTTGCGGTTAATCAGGCTGCGGCAAAGGAAGTCGCCCGTCAACTGAGATTGAGGAATATCAGCGGAATCATCTTGATAGACTTCATCAATATGGACAATTCGCGGCATGAGCAGGAAATCATCGACATCGTCAAAAAGGAAGCGGTGAGAGATGAGAAGCGAATTCAGGTCATCGGCTTTACGGAATTGGGCATTTTACAAATGACGAGAAAACGAACCTCCCCGTCTTTAAGTGAAATGATGTCGGTACCATGCCCGGTGTGCAATGGAAGCGGTAAAATCGAGAGCCCGGAAACGGTGGCCTTCCGGTTGGAACGGGAACTGCTGGAACACAGGAAGACGGATGATGAAGCGGTCTGGGTGGAGGTCAGTAAAGCGGTGGCGGACGTGCTGCTAGGCGAAAAAGAATCATATCGACCGACACTGGAGGAATTGATCGCTAAAAAGATTTTCCTATCTTTTATCCCAGGTACGAGCAATGCCTATTCCATCAAGCGCTTCGGAAGCATGCAGGAAATAGGGCGGGCTTTCAATTGAAGAGCGGGAATTCTAATAAATATATTGACAGCCTTTCCTGTTTCATGTTAGGATTTTAATGTTATGTTTGTAGCACCCGTGCTACAACCGCTCAACAACAGGTTTTAAGCTTTTGCCTTTCTGGTAAAACGCCTGTGATTGGCGAGTCTGAGACATTTAAGGAGGTGCAAGTATGTACGCAATTATCGAAACTGGCGGTAAACAAATTAAAGTAGCAGCTGGCGAAGCGGTTTACATTGAAAAATTAAACGCAGAAGCAGGCGAAACTGTTACATTTGACAAAGTTTTATTCGTAGGTGGCGAAGACGTGAAAGTCGGTGCTCCACTAGTTGAAGGCGCTACTGTAACAGGTACTGTCGAAAAACAAGGTAAGCAAAAGAAAATCACTGTTTTCAAATACAAAGCGAAGAAGAACAATCGTAAAAAACAAGGTCATCGTCAACCATACACTAAAGTTGTTATCGAAGCAATCAACGCGTAAGGGCTGATTCTAGATGATTAAAGTTGTATTTGATGCTCCGCAGGAACGGATTGCTTCGTTCACCTTAAGCGGACATGCTAATTTTGCTAAAAAAGGTTCTGATATCGTTTGTGCAGGTGTATCGGCTGTTTCCTTCGGGGCGGTCAATGCAATCATGTCCTTAACGGACGTAGAACCTGAGATCGAGCAAGGGAGAGAAGGCGGCTATCTTCGCTGCGTCATTCCGGGGAATCTTTCGCCGGAATCGGAAGGGAAGGTTCAGCTGCTTTTGAACGGCATGCTCGTATCGCTGCAAACCATCGAACGTGATTATGGTAAATACATGAAAATTATCCTCAACCAATAGGAGGTGGAACAAATGTTAAGATTAAATCTTCAGTTCTTCGCTTCGAAAAAAGGAGTAGGTTCTACAAAGAACGGACGTGACTCAATCTCCAAGCGTCTTGGCGCTAAACGTGCAGATGGTCAATTCGTATCTGGTGGTTCTATCCTTTACCGTCAACGCGGAACGAAAATCTATCCTGGTGAGAACGTAGGCCGTGGTGGAGACGATACTCTATACGCTAAAGTAGACGGTGTTGTTAAATTCGAACGTTTCGGACGTGACCGTAAAAAAGTAAGCGTATATCCAGTTGCACAAGAAGCATAATTGGCATCTTTGAACAGAGGCTGACTCAAAAGGGTCTGATTCCTTCTACAAGACACTATATACCGCGTCATTTTTAATAATGGTATGTTATATAGTGATGAAGGGGTCCGGCCCTTTATTTATACTATAGGAACGAACCAGCATTTTGCAGGAGACTTTAGTCATTAGTATAAGGAAAACAACCTCTGACTTACAAATGGCTCGCCAATAGGCGGGCTTTCTTAAACTTTCAGGGGGGAATCCAAGAATACTCATCCATCCGATTTGGTTAAACCAAATAGACACTCCAATTCAACTATAATATCTCCAATTGGTGCATAAATAAGGCCCATTCTCTTTTTTAGTTCAAATGGCTCTACCATCGTCCAAAGAACTCAGGGTGTGCGGCTGTATTTTTTGGACGGGGGCTTTCATGTGAAGGCATGTGAATCAAGCTTCATTTCCTGTTTGTTGTTTTTTTGATATACTGTACAAATGGAAGTATTCAACATGATAGAGCCGAAAAAAGTTTCTTTATCATAATTGAAGGTGTTAATAATGGATAAAAATTGGACGACTATTGAAACTCTGCGTCAAACCAGGCATGACTGGCTGAATAAAATTCAAATCATCAAAGGGAATCTGGAGTTGAACAGAATCGACCGTGTCAAGGGCATCATCGATGAAATCATTGTTGAAACCCAGAATGAAGCACGCCTTTCCAGTTTGAATTTACCTAAGTTCACCGAGATGTTGTTGACGTCGAATTGGAATAATGGATCCTTTTATTGCGAATATGAAATCATTGATGTTTTTGAAGGCTCAACTGAGATGGACGGGCTGATGTATCGCTGGACAAACGATTTCTTTGATATTCTGGATAAGAATCTGGATCCGTTTTTTGAAAATATACTGGCTGTTTCCATGTGTAAAAAAGAAGTGAGCGATATGCACTGTTCATTTCATATGCAAGGCAGGTTCATTGATCAATCCCCAGTGATCGAGTTTTTGGAACGTTCATTGACGGCCGAGCAATCAATTGAAATTCTTGAATGTAATGAGGATGAAATATTTTTTAAGATGGATATTAACTTTTAGAGAAGTAGTATACAGCAAGAAATGACTTGCAGAAAACAAGGAAGTGATAGCATGTTTGTCGATCAAACGAAAGTCTATGTAAAAGGCGGAGACGGTGGTAACGGGATAGTTGCTTATCGTCGTGAGAAATTCATACCTAAAGGCGGACCTGCTGGCGGAGATGGCGGTAATGGGGCCAATGTCGTTTTTGAAGTGGAAGAGGGCTTGCGTACATTAATGGATTTCCGTTATCAACGTCACTTTAAGGCACCTCGCGGAGAACATGGCATGTCCAAAAACATGCATGGTGCGGCTGCAAAGGATATGGTCATCAAGGTTCCACCAGGCACGGTTGTCATTGATGATAAAACGAAGGAAGTCATTGCTGATTTAGTTGAGCACGGGCAACGCGCCATCATTGCCAAGGGTGGCCGCGGAGGCCGGGGAAATTCCCGCTTTGCCACACCTGCCAATCCTGCACCTGAAATCGCTGAGAATGGCGAACCGGGCCAGGAACGCGATATCGTCATGGAATTGAAACTGTTGGCTGATGTCGGTTTGGTTGGTTTCCCGAGTGTAGGGAAATCCACTTTGCTTTCCGTCGTATCCGCAGCAAGGCCTAAAATTGCCGAATACCATTTCACGACGATCGTACCGAACCTCGGAATGGTGGAAACGGAAGATCACCGTAGCTTTGTCATGGCCGATTTACCTGGTCTGATCGAAGGTGCTTCAGAAGGAGTGGGTCTTGGACATCAATTCCTGCGCCATATTGAAAGAACGAGGGTAATCATTCATGTAATCGATATGTCGGGTCTTGAAGGCCGTGATCCATATGAAGACTACCAAACAATCAATAAAGAGTTGGAAGAGTATAACCTGCGCTTGACTGAACGTCCGCAAATCATTGTTGCAAGTAAAATGGATATGCCGGACTCAGCAGATAATCTAGCGGCTTTCAAGGAAAAGCTGGAAGAGGACTATCCTGTCTTCCCGATTTCTGCCGTGACCCGTGAAGGGATCCGTGAGCTTCTTTATGCAATTGCAGATAAAATCGAAGAAACGCCTGAGTTCCCTCTTGATCATGAAGAAGAGAATACTGGAATCCATCGGGTTCTTTATAAACATACATCACAGTCTGATGAATTTAACATTGAACGCGAATCCGATGGCAGCTTTGCCGTATCAGGATTCAAGGTCGAGCGTCTATTCAAAATGACTGACTTCACCCGTGAAGAGTCCGTACGTCGTTTCGCCAGACAGCTTCGTTCATTCGGAGTCGACGAAGGCCTTCGCCAAAAAGGTGCGACAAATGGCGATATAGTGCGTATCCTTGAATATGAATTTGAATTTGTGGATTGATTGTAAACCATGATGGCAGGCAAAAGGAGGCGTGCGGAGTTTGAATAAGGCCGATCAGAAATTTTTCCTCGTTCGAGAGGATGTCCTTCCCGAAGCGATGAAAAAAACGCTGGATGCAAAAGAAATGATTGAACGGGGAAAAGCAGAATCAGTTTGGGAAGCGGTACAGCGGGTGGACCTAAGCAGGAGTGCATTTTACAAATACCGTGACACGGTTTTTCCGTTTCATACAGTTGTTAAGGAAAAGCTGATTACACTGTTCTTCTATCTCGAAGATCGTTCTGGTACTCTATCGGAGCTTTTACGGCTCGTCGCCTCATCCGGTTGCAACATCATGACCATCCACCAAACGATTCCTTTGCAGGGACGTGCAAATGTCACCCTATCCCTTAATACGGGCGGGATGACGATGGATATTGATGATCTGCTCACTAAACTGCGTAAAATGGAGTTCGTCGAAAAAGTCGAAATCATTGGTAACGGCGCATGAAAACAGCCTGTACATTTCAGATGTACAGGCTGTTTTCTTTTGTAAGGTGAAATTAACGATTAAGTATTGTAAAAAATCAGAAAATGGCATAACATAAACAGTAGATTTTCCGTGAAAAGGAGTTTATAATATGACATCAAAAATTGCATTTCTTGGACCAAAAGCAACATTCACGGATTTAGCTGTATCGCGACTATTTCCTAATGATATAAAAATACCGATGAACACGATTCCGGACTGCCTTGATGCTGTTCGGGACGGGGAAGTGAATCACGCGCTCGTGCCGATCGAGAATGCTTTGGAGGGTTCGGTAAATATAACGATGGATTACTTAGTCCATGAAGTCACATTACCGATGAAAGGCGAAGTCACAATTCCAATCCAACAGCATTATATGGTGCATCCGGATCATGCATATCCTGGTTTCAAACCTGACATGGTTTATTCGCATTCCCATGCCATTGCTCAATGCCGCAAATTTCTACATAATGAGCTAAGGGGTGTTCCATATGAGTATGTCACATCCACTGCAGCCGCTGCGAAGATGGTGATGGAGAATCCCGATATCAATATTGCTTCGATTGCAAATGATATGGCTGCGGAGGAGTACGGTTTGACGATTGTAAAACAAAATATTCACGATTACGAACATAATCACACCAAGTTTATCGTCGTATCCAACAGTGAAGTCGACTTTGAAGGGCATTTGACCGTTGAAGGGGACAAGAAAACGACCTTGATGATTCAGCTGCCTGCTGACCACTCAGGGCAGCTGCACCAAGTCCTTTCCGCTTTTTCCTGGAGGAAACTTAACCTTTCCAAGATTGAATCGAGACCAATGAAAACAGGATTGGGCAATTACTTCTTCATCATCGACATCGAAATGTCCCTTGATGATGTCCTCATCCCAGGAGCGATCTCTGAGCTCGAGGCATTAGGATGTACGGTTTCGATCATGGGAAGCTATTCATGCTTTAAAGTCCAAACAGGTGTACCGCAACGATGAATGAATGGTATAACCTCAGCTGAGGTTTATACAATGAATAAAAAGGGTGCCCTGGAGTATTTCCGGGGCATTTTTTGTGTTCGTTAAGATTTGTATTCAAGCGTATGGCGGAGGTACTGCTTTGGCGAGGCATACGAAAATACGGATAACCGGAGCAGGCCTACCATGCTGTGGAAAATTTGTTGCAAGCGATAGGCGGAATTGCCGATTGTGTTCTAGAAAAAATCCAAGAAAAGGATCAAAAGGAAGAAGAGCAAGATAAGAAGCAGGAACTACAAAAATATCAATATCCTGATTTGGAAGAGAAGCCATCTGATGCTGAATTAATCCAAGCGACGGGAGGCTGGGTTCAGGCGGCCGGTCCCGTCATCAGTCTTATCGGGCAGTTGAGAAGTAACCAGGAAGAAAACTCCGGGGAAGGCAGCTCAAATGAAAGCAATTCCGATGATGGGGGAGCATAATGACCAATGAAAAAATCCTCAAAAGATATGGCTTTTGAGGATTTTGGGTTCATTCAATCGACTAAAATGCCGGCATCCCTTAAAGCACACTCCGCTTCGTCGAGCAGTTCTTCAGATGCTGCGCTCAGTGTATGGAGATGGATGCCGCTCGTCAGTTCCGATAAAAAAGATGCGTTCGTTGCCGTCACCCTTGAAAGGAATTGCTGGACTTCCTTCCGGCTGCTGACCATGATAGAAGCGGTTAGGTCGCCGTATACGGGATGCTCGATTTTGACATCTTTCACCGTGATGCCGATATCCACAAGTAAATATAGCTCTTCTTGGGTCCGGGAAGGATCGTGTTGGCAAGCAATGATCCTTTCCGGCTTTTGCGTGCTCCCCGTTTGTAAGTACAGATAGCCTTGGCTTGTGGCGATGATAGGTTCATTCCGCGCTTTGAGTAGGGTTATGTCACCAACGATAACCTGCCGGCTTACATTCGTTATCTGCGAAAGCTCGCTGCCCGTTACAGGCTCCGCGCTTGTTTGCAATAAATGTAAGAGTTTCGTCCGTCTTTCTTCCCCGAGTAATTTCTTTCTTTCCACAAACATTCACCTCTTTAATTACAAACATTCTAACACAGATTGGAGGGTTTTATCGAATGGCAGCTATTCCTTCGATGCAGTCCGCCAACTTGTGAATGTCGTCGGCCGTCGTGTTTTTGCCAAAGGAAAGGCGGACGAATTGACGGGCTTCATCTTCGCTTTTCCCAATGGCCATCATCGTTTTTGAAGGATCCTGTTTACCGATTTGACAGGCGCTTCCCGTCGAAACGGCGAATCCTTTCTGGTTTAATTCCAACATGATGTACTGTCCTTGCAATCCAGCGAAGGTCAGCGCCAGAATGTGAGGCAATTGCTCGTTTTTTGCTTCGATGATTTGAAAATCGATTTTCTTTTCCGTTAGCAGTCGGATCAATTGCATCCTAAGTGTGGAAATCCGTATTCGTTCACCTTCCATGATATCCCCCAATTTCTTGGCAGCGGTTACGAAGGAAGCAATCCCGGGGACATCCACTGTTCCTGGTCTGAAACCATATTCATGAGTGATATTCGGTACCGAAGGCTTCAACTGATGGATGGCCGGGAAAATGACGGCCCCAATCCCTTTTGGACCATAAACTTTATGACTGGAAACGGATAGTCCATCACATGAGGCAGCTATCTTCCCAAGCGGTAATTTAGCAAATGATTGGACACAATCCACATGAAAAAAAGCCTCGTGTTTTCGAACGATTTCACTTATTTGTTCAATGGGTTGAATGACCCCGATTTCCGAATTCACATGCTGGACAATGACCAAGCATGTTTTCTCCGACATACATTCCTGCAGATGTTCAATATCAACCCGGCCATCTTCCAAATGCCGTAAATAAGTAACCTCGAATCCTTCTTGTTCAAGTTTTTCCACGAAATTTGCAAGTGATGCATGTTCAGTTCGGCTTACAATCAAGTGGTTCTGCCAGGAGGGTTTCGAAGCGATGAATGTATCGATCGCAAGCATATTGCTTTCCGATCCGCCGCTCGTAAAGATGATTCCTTCCTTTTTTATGTTCAGCATTTCTGCGAGTTGCTGCCGTGACATATCCAATAAACGTGCCGCTTCAGAGCCAATATCATGCAAACTGCTCGCATTCCCGAAAAACTTCCGGGCTGCTTGGCTGAATACGTCGATAGCCTCGTCATCAATCGGAGTTGTAGCGGCGTAATCCAAATAAATCAAGAAATCACTTCCATCCTTTAATCTAAAAAACTCTTGATAATAGTTTAATAATATGTAAATATAGTTGTCAAGACACCTGTAATAAACAGGAGGAATGAAAGAATGGTAAAAGCGGAAATCATCGTGATAGGCAGTGGGATTGCTGCCTTGAAAACGGCATTGGAAGCAAGTGAACATAAGCATGTGATACTCATCACAAAATCAAATATCCGTCATGGTAATTCTTATTTAGCCCAGGGCGGGATTGCCGCTGCATTATCTGATCGTGACCGAGTATCCTTTCATAAAAAAGATACGTTGGCAGCTGGTCAGCGATATAACAAGGTGAAGGCAGTGGAAAAACTCGTCGAAGAGGCACCTTCGGTTATAGCTGAGCTTATTGATTCGGGTATGCGATTTGACCATGATGATGACGGAACTCTATTGCTTGGCATGGAGGGCGCCCACAGTGAACGAAGAATCCTCCACAGTCACGGGGATGCTACAGGAAAGTACATGATGGAACATCTTATAGGGTGCTTGAAAAAATCATCGATTACTGTGATGGAGAATGTTGCTGCAGTGGAGTTGATCATCGGGCAAGATGATACTTGCATAGGCGTCAAAACACTTGATAAGGCAGGGGAACTTGTTGCCTATCATGCGGAACAGACGGTTTTGGCTACAGGCGGCTGTGGTTCCCTATACCATTTCACTTCAAATTCACAAACGGTTTCAGGTGATGGAATCGCACTTGCATTCAAGGCCGGTGCAAAAGTTCGTGATATGGAATTCATACAATTCCATCCGACCTTGCTTTTTGTGAATGGCAAAGCGAAAGGGCTCGTTTCAGAAGCGGTTCGCGGGGATGGCGCGAGATTAGTGACGGAAATGGGAACGCCGATCATGGAGGATGTCCATAGCTTGAAAGATCTAGCACCGAGGCATATTGTTGCACAGACGATTTTTTCTTATTTGCAGCGCGGTGAAAAGGTATTTTTGGATATTTCGATGATTAAGGATTTTAAAAATCGTTTTCCGACAGTGAGCTCATTATGTGAAAAAAGCGGGCTGGACCTTCATTTGGGGAAAATCCCGGTTGCACCAGGAAACCATTTTCTAATGGGAGGGATTGAAGTGGATGAATCGGGGCAAACCTCAGTACCCTCTTTGTATGCAGTTGGTGAAGTGGCATGCACTGGTGTACATGGTGCAAACCGATTGGCAAGCAACTCCCTTCTCGAAGGATTGGTTTTTGGAAATGCGCTTGGCCGTTTCCTTGCTAAAGTCCCGTCAAGGTCGATACCGGAAGAAAAAGAGCAGTCCAAGAATTCCAGTCAAATTCCCTTTCTACCTGATCTTACGACATTGCGGGAAAAATTAATGAACGAAGCGGGAATCGTTCGAAATGAAGCGGGTTTAACTCGACTGAAGGATTATCTTGAGACATTTCCTATCGAAAAATTGCTGCATATGGAAGTAACGGCATTATCGATACAAGAAATAACGAAAATCAATGCCATCATCGTGGCTTGGCTGATTGCCGAATCCGCATTGACCAGAACGGAAAGCAGGGGCGGTCATTTCCGCAGTGACTATCCTGACGAAGATGACGCCCAATGGCTTGAGAATTCGGTTATCCTTGCTTGCACAGATGTAAAAAACCGAGTGAAAGGGAGACGACTATATGAATATATTGAAGCTTAAGCAGATGCTGCAACAATTTTTAATGGAAGATATAGGGGAATGCGATGTAACGAGTGATACGATTTTTGATCAAGGTGAACAAGGAACTTTGACATTCATCGCAAAAGAAGGCGGGGTCTTTAGTGGAGGGGACGTCATCAAGACGGGATTTGCATTGTTTGATGAGCAAATCGAGGTTTTCCTTTTTGTTCAAGATGGCGAATTTTTTGAAAAAGGACAGCAGCTTGCGAAAATGACCGGCGATATGGCCTCCCTTTTAAAAGGGGAACGGGTAATTTTGAATTTAGTGCAGCGTATGTCCGGCATTGCGACACAGGCTCATAAAGCTGCCATGATTTTGGCGGGGACGAAGACGAGAGCTTGTGATACGAGGAAAACTACACCAGGCCTGCGGATGCTTGAAAAATATGCGGTCCGTTCCGGCGGGGCATTCAATCACCGATATGGTCTTTATGATGCAGTCATGATAAAGGACAACCATATTTCTTTCGCTGGGTCCATAACGAAAGCGGTCCAAACGGTAAAATCCAAACTGGGACATACCACTAAAGTGGAAGTGGAAACGGAATCACCACAACAGGTACTTGAAGCAGTGGAAGCCGGTGCAGATATCATCATGTTCGATAACCGGAGCCCTGAAGAAATCAAGCAACTGATTAAATTGGTTCCCGCCCACATCATAACTGAAGCTTCAGGAGGGATAAATTTAGACAATCTAGCCTCATATCGGGAAACAGGGGTGGATTATATTTCGTTGGGCAGCTTGACGCACAGTGTCAGGGCACTTGATATTAGCGCAAAGGTCAAAGAGCGGGAGGAGATATTGAAATGAATATATTGGAGATGGCTAAAACAGCAGGAAATGCATTACCTGAAAAATATAAAACGATGACAAAAGAAGAGATGGAGAATCGGGTCCTTGACATTAAGAAACGACTGGGGAACCGCCTTTATATTCCAGGTCATCATTATCAACGGGAGGAAGTCATTCAATTTTCAGATTCAACGGGGGATTCACTTCAATTGGCCCAGCTTTCCGCGCAAAATCGTGAAGCGGATTATATCGTGTTCTGTGGCGTGCATTTCATGGCTGAAACAGCCGATATTTTGACAGAAGAAGGGCAGACAGTTATCCTACCTGACATGCGTGCAGGCTGCTCCATGGCAGATATGGCGGATATTGAACAAACGGAACGGGCATGGACAAAGCTTCAGGATTTATTTGGCGATACGATCCTTCCGCTAACTTATGTGAATTCCACTGCGGCCATCAAAGCTTTTGTAGGGAAAAATGGCGGGGCGACGGTGACGTCTTCCAATGCACAAGGGATGGTCTCGTGGGCCCTCTCGCAAAAAGAAAGAATCCTATTTCTTCCCGATCAGCACCTTGGGAGGAACACTGCCTTTGACCTGGGGATCCCATTGAATGAAATGGCTGTCTGGGATCCGCATAAAGATGAATTGATCTATGAAGGGGAACTGGAAGATCTGAAGGTACTTCTTTGGAAAGGTCATTGTTCAGTCCATGAAAATTTCACTACGGCGAATATTGAAACGCTTAGAGCGGAGCAGCCTGAAATGAATATCATCGTTCATCCCGAATGTCGCCGTGAGGTAGTGGCCCTGTCAGATTATGCGGGTTCGACATCGTACATAATCAATATGATCGAAAAAGCCGAACCAGGCAGTTCTTGGGCAATCGGCACGGAAATGAACCTTGTCAAGCGTCTTATCGCCAATAATCCTGACAAGAACATCATCTCGTTAAATCCGAATATGTGTCCATGTCTTACAATGAACCGGATTGATCTGCCTCACCTGCTATGGGCGCTTGAATCCATTGAAGAAGGTATCATCATCAATCCGATAAAAGTGGAGAAAAGCATTGCGGATAATGCCATCCTAGCATTAAACAGAATGCTGGAGCGCGTTTGAGTCAGTGCATTCTAAGAAGATTTTGGAGCATAAGAAAAAGGGGGTCTAATCCCCTTTTTCTTTATGCAATCGAACAGGTAAGAACTTTTAAAGGTTATTCGCTTTAAAAGTATTGCCTTCATTCATATCACCGGATTTAAATCCTTTAGTGAACCACCGTTTCCTCTGTTCGGAAGTACCATGCGTGAAGCTGTCTGGCACCGTGTAACCATGTGCCCTTTCTTGGATACGGTCATCCCCCACACCACTTGCTGCATTCAAGGCCTCCTCAAGATCGCCTTCTTCAAGCAAATTCTCTCCTTGGACATGATGTGCCCAAACTCCAGCCAAATAATCGGCCTGTAATTCAAGACGTACAGAAAACCTATTATATTCGGTCTCGCTGACCTTTGAACGATTGGGCATTTCCTTTTCCGTTGTCCCTAAAAGTGTCTGAACGTGATGTCCGACTTCGTGGGCAATGACATAGGCCATGGCGAAATCCCCGGGTGCCTGGAATTCTTGCTTTAACTCTTGATAAAAGCTGAGATCAATATATAGTTTCATGTCACCCGGACAATAAAATGGTCCTACCGAAGAAGCTGCCATCCCGCATGCCGATTCGACACTGCCCGAATACAGGACAAGGTTCGGTTCCTTATAATGCAGCCCATTTTTACGGAATTCTTCTGTCCAGACCTGCTCCGTTTCTGCAAGGACGACAGATACGAACTGCGCAAGTTCCTTCTCCTCATCAGTTTCGACATAAGAGCCGCCATTGTTCGATTCAGTGGAATTCAAGCTGCCTAGGAAATCGCTTGGATTACCGCCAAGGAGCGTCACGATCAAGACAATTACCAATCCGACACCTCCGCCGATTCCGGCCATGCCTTTTCCGCTCATGCCTCTTTTGTCTTCGACGTTCGTGCTGCCCTGTCTACCTTTCCATTTCATTATTATTACCCCCAGGGATGTAAGATAAGTACCTAAAGACAAAGCCTTAGGTTATTTCCTTTCTTATACCCGGGTTTCCCTGTGATTAGACAGAAGCCTGAAAGACTTGTTTCAGGAATGGAATTCAAAGGGGCGAACTTCTTTTTTTGAGTCGTCCCATCATTTATTTCCTCACCAAAAAAGTACCTTCTATGTCCCTAAATCATTGATCCAATCATAAAAGTCATTTTTCACGCATAAGTTTTCATGATAAAAATAATAGCAATTCACCCACTGCTTCATAGAATATATGGACATATGCACAGGAGGGGTTAACAGCGTGAAAATTCATATAGTCCAAAAAGGCGATACACTTTGGAAACTCGCCAAAAAATACGGCGTCAGTTTTGAAGAACTTAAAAAAGTTAACACGCAATTGAGCAACCCGGACATGATGATGCCCGGGATGAAAATTAAAATACCAGGGACATCCGGAGCAGTAATTAAAGAAACGGGTAAACCAAACGTGAATATTCAGCCGGGAATGAAAGAATCCCAAATTCAACCGCAACCGAATCAGTCAGCAAATATGAAAGAGCAGCAAATTATGAAAAAACCGGCCGTTAAAGAACAGCCGAAATTTCAACTGCCGATAAAAGAGCAGCCAAAATTTCAACAGCCTGTAAAAGAGCAACCAAACATTCAAAAACCAGTGAAAGAGAAACAGATCGTTCCACAGCCGGTTAAGAAAGAGAAGCAGATCGTTCAGCCAAAGCCAATCATTAAAGAGAAGAAAGTAATCGTTCCAAAAGAAGTGCCGGTGCCCATGCCGGTGATTCCGGAGATCGACGTCAATAATTATTATATGGTCAACATGACCAATATGAGTGTGCAAAAGCCTCCAGCACCACCACCTTTACCGAAGAAAAAAGAAAAGCCTGCAGTGACCAAAAAGAAGAAAAAGCCAGCTGTACAGCCAGCTCAGGAATATAGTGAGCCGGTGGATGATTGTATTCCAGTAACGCCAATCTTGCCTGGAAGCGGTTATTGCATTGAGCCGCCACCATGGGCGCATATGCATGGCATGCAAGCACCATATCAAGGTGCACAAGGGTATCAGGCGGCTCCGGAAATACAAGGTTATCCAATGATGGAAGAGAGCTCTGAAAGTTTGGAGGAATCTTCTGACATGCAAATGATGGATCAAGGATTCGTCCAAGGGGCGAGCATGAATGTAACAGACCAGCAACATTATCCATATCAAGCCTCCGCACCGGTTCCGCACCATTATTATGGAGGGATGAATCAACAAGCTCAAGCAGCAGGTTCATATATGCAACAAGGTTATGAGTCACCAGGCGAATTGCCTTCTTCATACAATCAAAATTTCCCTCAGCATTATTCCCAGCCTGCTGGTGAGGAGGATTGCGGCTGTAATAAGGGGTTACTTGGAACTTATGGGCCGGAAGTGAAGGGGCAGTATCAAGGGAACAAGAAAATGGATGCCCATGCACATCACCATCCAGATTATCACGAATATCAATCCGTTCAATCACAAGCCCCATACCAAGGGTTGTCACCAAAAGAGTCTCAGATGGGAATAGCGATGCCATCCCAATATGAAGATGAAGAAGAATCATATGATGGATTCATGATGATGGGTGGCCAAAACCCAGGTCAGCCGGGTATGATGATAGGCGGCCAAAACCCAGGCCAGCCAGGTATGATGGGCGGTCAAAACCCAGGTCAGCCGGGTATGATGATGGGCGGTCAAAACCCAGGTCAGTCAGGTATGATGATGGGCGGTCAAAACCCAGGTCAGCCGGGTATGATGATGGGCGGTCAAAACCCAGGTCAGCCGGGTATGATGGGCGGTCAAAACCCAGGCCAGCCAGGTATGATGATGGGCGGTCAAAACCCAGGCCAGCCAGGTATGATGATGGGCGGTCAAAACCCAGGTCAGCCAGGTATGATGATGGGCGGTCAAAACCCAGGTCAGCCGGGTATGATGATGGACGGTCAAAACCCAGGTCAGCCGGGTATGATGATGGGCGGTCAAAACCCAGGCCAGCCAGGTATGATGATGGGCGGTCAAAACCCAGGTCAGCCGGGTATGATGATGGGCGGTCAAAACCCAGGTCAGCCAGGAATGATGATGGGCGGTCAAAACCCAGGCCAGCCAGGAATGATGATGGGCGGTCAAAACCCAGGCCAGTCAGGAATGATGGGCGGTCAAAACCCAGGTCAGCCGGGTATGATGATGGGCGGTCAAAACCCAGACCAGCCAGGAATGATGCCGGGACAGTTTGGTGGTCAGTCAGGAATGATGCCGGGACAGTTTGGTGGTCAGTCAGGAATGATGCCGGGACAGTTTGGTAGTCAGCCAGGAATGATGCCGGGACAGTTTGGTGGTCAGTCAGGAATGATGCCGGGACAGTTTGGTGGTCAGCCAGGAATGATGCCGGGACAATTTGGTGGTCAGCGAGACATGATGCGCGGCCAGCTTGGTGGTCAGCCGGAAGCAATGTTACCGGGACAAATGGGAGGCCAGCCAGGCCAATTCGGGGGCGTCCGTGCGCCTGAAACATTTGGGATACCGACATATGTAGATGAAAGCGATGACTACTAATTATCAAGGAGACAGTGTTTTTAACACTCGTCTCCTCTCTTATTTAAATCGTAAGCCAAAGAATGTCCACCATATTCAAAGCAGTGTCTATTTATTAACTTTTGAAAAGGGTCAGCCTATGATCCTTAAAGGATTCGACAGTTTCGAAAAATGGGATCGGCAAAGGGAATTGACTTCTTTGTTAAAACAAAAGGGATTTCATCAAACCTATTATATTCATCAAAATCTAATGCCCTTTCAATTTAAAGGGAAATGGTATGGCAGTATGGACTATTTTCCGCCGAGTAAGAAAAAATTCAAATACTCCAATCATAAGGACCGCTTAGAAGGCATTCAGTTACTGGAAAGCTTCCATGATGTGTCGGAACATGTCTCCATTAACGCTCCAGTGTTCAATCAATCAAAAAAGTGGAAAGAACGCTTATCACTATTTAAAAAGAACTTTTCTTATGTTCGCCAATATGTTTCCGAAGATATTATCAAGGAATGGATTAGATGGGGTGAATGGTCGCTAGAGGGGTTTGATAAAAATCAGTCTTTATGGAATAAGGAAAAAAAAGTCATCATTCATGGTGATTGTGCCCACCATAATTTCTTGCGGAGAGCGGACGGCACTTTGACGTTAATCGATTTTGATTTAATGGCGAATGCACCGAGGTGCATTGATTATTTACAGTATGCAAATCGTATTTTGCCTCATTTGGGAGATGCGGCCACCGAAATGTGGGAAGTTCCGCAATTGCAAAGGTATCAGTCAGACCCGGCCTTTTTATATGCTTTAACTTATCCTACCGATATTTTCCGTGAATGGAATCGTCTTAATAAAAGTTCTTCCCAGATTCATTCGGTTTGGAAAATGTCCGTGGAAGGATTTTCGAAGCGAATGGAGCTGAATGAAAAATTGAAGGAAAGGATTTCTTCCCTTAATAGGAATTAAAACGGGTTTTTGGCCGTATCTTACAGAGTACATTTCCCGTTCGACACCCATGCTAATTATGAGCGGAATATAGCTCATTCTATTGCAATGGGAGGGTTATTGGTGCAGAAAATAAAATGGGCACATCCGCTTTGTACGGTATTGGCTGCCGTCAGTTTGGTTGGATGTGCTAATAATGATACAGCGGAAAATGAAAATATAACGAATAATACAGGGTACCATGAAAAAGATGCATTGGTACGCAACATCAATTATGAGAATATAGTGCAAGGTTTATACGATAAAGATGATGCGTACAGTAAGAGTGACCGTAACTACCATGGACATGAAAGTAAACCGCTTAAGGCAAAATCATCTTATTATAATTCTTATGAAGGTGCTTTTGCCGATCAAGTTAATGGTATCGCCAAGAAATCGGAGCCGGTCATCGATGCCAGGACAATCATCATGAAAGATGAAATGCTGGTAGCTTTGCGGCTTGATGACTACAGCCGAGCAAAAGATGTTAAAGAGAGAATCAGGAGAGAAATCGGACCCCTTACAAATGGCCGCACCCTATATGTAACCACTGATGAAGGTGTCTATTTCAGGACGATGACACTTGATAACAATCTTCGGGATGGCGATACGCGGGAAATGATCATTTTGGATGCCAATGACATGTTCGATAACCTTAACATTCACGAAAATCACTTAAAATAATAAGTGGGCTGACCCAATATGGAGTCAGCTCTTTTTGATTTTTTTCTGGTTAATAATCCTTATTTGGGGTCAAACTACATAAAAAGTAAACGCCTTAAGAGGTGAGTATATTGATTAATCAACTTAGAATCCAATTTTTCATGACGCTTTTCATATTGCCAATTTGCCTAACCGTTTTTGCCGAAGAAACCGTTCAAAAGGAAAATGATCCTATTGAAAGGAAGGTCATTCTTCAGCGTATGTATCTGGATGGTGAATTAAGTGAAGAGAAATTGACAGAAACAATTTGGTCGATGGAGGACTTTTGGTCAAAATATGAAGGATGGATAGTGGTCGATCAAAATGAAGAGCAGATTGTCATGAAGAAAATTGAAAATGACATATCGCCGCTTTTAAAAGCGAATGGTTACCTTGGGATGAGGGAAGATGGTACGTTATCCATTTTTATCGGAAGGCCTGAACACGCCAAGATCATTCATACTTTCTACCAAATAGACGTTGGTAAACTTGAGGCATACAAGCAGGAGGAACTGCAAAAAGGGATTCCAATCATGAATAAAGACCAATATAAACAGCTCATTAAAGAATATGAGCCATATTCGGTAAACTAGGATGGGACGATACCCACCCTCCAGACTGTAGGTAAACTCGATGAAAATCGGGTTTACCTACAGTTTTTTTAGGGTTAGTACTATGTGAACGCTGACTCCTGTCACTTGCTTTCCCCGCGGGAGTCTAGTACACCCGTTCCAATCAACTTGTTTAAAATTTAGGTAGAACCCCAATTGTCTACGAAGGGATAATACCCCAAATGTAATGAAACGGGATATCCTCCATTGTAAAAGTCTTTGCGCCCACTAAATAACTTTTAATGAACAACGCCCCTTTTTATGATAAAATGAGAGGTACAGCAAAATCAGGGAGAGAATTAATTTGTATGATTATATAAAAGGCAAGGTCGATTATATTGGGCCTGAATACATAGTTGTGGAAAATGGGGGAATCGGATATCAAGTGATGACACCGAATCCTTTTATTTTTTCCGCTCAATTCCAGAAAGAAATTCAAGTTTTCTTGTATCATTATGTTCGTGAGGATATGGTCGCATTATACGGATTTCAGACTCGTCAAGAAAAGGCGTTATTCACAAAATTATTGAATGTAACGGGAATCGGGCCGAAGGGTGCTCTAGCCATATTGGCATCAGGCCAGGTTGATCAGGTGGTACAGGCGATCGAAAATGAAGATGAATCGTTTTTGGTGAAATTCCCGGGAGTCGGAAAGAAAACGGCACGGCAGATGATTCTGGATTTAAAAGGGAAACTTGAGAACATTATTCCGGATGCGTTTCCAAGCTTGTTTAACGAAGGCGTAACGGCTGCACTCACTCCAAATGGCTATACGGAGGAATTGGATGAAGCCATTCTTGCATTGAAGGCTCTTGGTTATTCTGAAAAGGAAATCCAAAAGGTTGCCAAGAAATTGCAGGCTGAAGATATGACGACCGAGCAATATATTAAGAAAGCATTGCAAATGATGTTAAGATAAGGAGTGGCGCAATGGAGGAGAGAATATTCAATCAGGAAGCCGATTTGAACGAACTGTCCTTTGAACAAAGCCTGCGGCCGCAAAACTTAAAGCAATATATCGGACAGGATAAAGTGAAAGCGAATTTAAGTGTATACATCGAAGCGGCAAGGATGCGTGAAGAAACGCTCGATCATGTACTTTTATATGGACCGCCTGGTCTTGGAAAGACGACGCTTGCCGTCATCATCGCCAATGAAATGGGTGTGAATATCCGCACGACTTCCGGTCCCGCCATTGAGCGGCCGGGAGATCTGGCGGCCATTTTGAGTGCACTTGAACCAGGTGATGTATTGTTCATCGATGAGATTCACCGTCTTCCGCGTGTCGTTGAAGAAGTGCTATATCCGGCTATGGAGGACTTCTGTCTGGACATTGTAGTCGGTAAGGGACCGGAAGCCCGTTCGATCAGGATCGACTTGCCGCCGTTCACCCTCGTAGGGGCCACGACACGTGCAGGCTCATTGTCTGCACCGCTCAGGGACCGTTTTGGCGTTTTGAGCCGCCTTGAATATTACACGGAAAACCATTTGACTGATATCATCATCCGTACAGCAAAAATCATGGATACGGAAATGGATGATCAAGCAGCGGCCGAGCTTGCAAGAAGGTCAAGGGGAACCCCGAGAATTGCCAATCGGCTTTTACGGAGGGTCCGGGATTTCGCCCAGGTGCGCGGTGATGGTACGATAACGGCCGAGCTTGCCGATTATGCGCTTGAATTAATGCAGGTCGACCGTTTAGGACTCGATCATATTGACCATAAATTACTTAAAGGGATCATTGAAAAATTCCGTGGCGGACCAGTGGGTCTTGAAACGATTGCGGCAACGATTGGCGAAGAGGCACATACGATCGAAGATGTGTATGAACCATATCTGTTACAAGTCGGTTTTCTTCAGCGTACCCCAAGAGGCCGGATGGCAACACAGCTAGTTTATGAGCATTTCGGCATGGAGATGCCTGAATGATGAATATACCAAAGATGGTTATGATTCTGGGTGTGATTATATTCGTGATTGGTTTTGCGATGAAATATATACATCTCGGCAGGCTGCCGGGAGATATTTTTCTGAAAAAGGGGAATACGACGTTTTACTTTCCTATCGTTACATCAATCATCGTCAGTGTTGTGTTGTCCGCGATTTTTTATTTGATCGGCCGTTTTAAATAATGATTACAGCTTGATAGACAAGTAAGGAAGTGGAACAGATGAAATTGGATATGTTTGATTTTCATTTACCTGAGGAACTGATTGCCCAAGTTCCTTTGGAAGATAGGGAAGCTAGTAGATTGATGGTGCTGGACAAAGAAACCGGTAAACTTCAGCATGATGTATTCAGCCATATTACGGAATATATCAAACCGGGAGATTGCCTGGTGTTGAATGATACGAAGGTGCTTCCGGCCCGACTATACGGCAGTAAAGAAGGAACCGGTGCAAAAATCGAAGTATTGCTGCTTAAGCAAGAGCATGATGATGTATGGGAAACGCTTGTGAAGCCGGCCAAACGGATTAAAGAAGGATCGACGATCGTTTTTGGCGATGGTAAGCTGAGTGCCGTCTGTACAGGCGTGCTCGAGCATGGCGGCCGAATCCTTGAATTTAAATATGACGGCATATTTTATGAAATACTGGAGAAGCTTGGCGAAATGCCGTTACCTCCATACATCAAGGAGCAGCTCGACGACCAGGACCGCTATCAAACGGTATATGCGCGTGAACGTGGATCTGCAGCGGCACCTACCGCTGGCCTGCATTTTACGGAGGATTTACTTGAGAAACTTAAAGGGATGGGTGTCCACATCGCCTTCATCACGCTGCATGTTGGACTTGGTACATTCCGTCCAGTAAGTGTCGACGATATTGACAGCCACGAAATGCATTCGGAATTTTATCAAATGACGGAAGGCACAGCCAGATTGCTGAATGATGTGAAAGCTAAGGGCGGGAAAATCATTACGGTCGGCACAACGTCCACAAGGACATTGGAAACGATTGCGTCCCGCAATGATGGGGTTTTCAAGGAAGAGAATGGCTGGACGAGCATCTTCATTTATCCTGGTTATGAGTTCAAAGGGATCGATGCGATGATAACGAACTTCCATTTGCCCAAATCTACTTTAATCATGCTTATTTCTGCACTCGCAGGCAGGGAGCAGGTCCTACATGCTTATGAAACGGCTGTGGAAGAAAAATACAGGTTCTTTAGTTTTGGAGATGCAATGTTAATTAAGTAATATAAGAGTGTGAGACTCTTGAAGGGAGTTATTGCGTTGACTGCAATACGATATGAGTTAATCAAAACATGTAAACAGACAGGGGCAAGGCTAGGCCGCGTCCATACGCCGCATGGTTCTTTTGAAACGCCGGCATTTATGCCGGTTGGAACGATGGCTACTGTCAAAACGATGTCCCCGGAAGATTTGAAACAAATGGGGGCAGGCATCATCCTGAGCAATACGTACCACCTATGGCTGCGTCCGGGGCATGAAATCATCAAGGAAGCTGGCGGATTGCATAAGTTCATGAACTGGGATCGGGCGATTTTGACCGACTCAGGCGGCTTTCAGGTCTTCAGTTTGAGCGAGTTCCGTAAAATTGAAGAAGAGGGCGTGCATTTCAGGAACCATCTGAATGGCGATAAATTATTCTTATCTCCGGAAAAAGCGATGGAAATACAAAATGCGCTTGGTTCCGATATTATGATGGCATTCGATGAATGTCCTCCATTTCCGGCGACTGAAGAGTATATGAAGAAGTCGGTAGAACGGACGTCGCGCTGGGCGGAACGCTGTTTGAATGCACATGAGCGCCCAAATGACCAAGGTCTGTTCGGAATCGTTCAAGGCGGGGAGTTTGAAAATCTTCGCAAACAAAGTGCAAAAGACCTTGTCTCCCTTGACTTCCCGGGTTATGCTATTGGAGGACTATCCGTAGGGGAACCGAAGGATATCATGAACCGCGTCCTTGAGTTTACAAGTCCGCTTTTGCCAACTGACAAACCGCGTTACCTTATGGGAGTCGGTTCACCGGATTCATTGATCGATGGTGCACTCCGCGGTATCGATATGTTTGACTGTGTACTGCCGACGCGAATTGCGCGTAATGGTACGCTCATGACAAGCAATGGGCGTCTGGTTGTGAAAAATGCGAAGTATGCACGCGATTTCGGTCCAATCGATGAAAATTGCGATTGCCATGTTTGCAAGAATTATAGCCGGGCATATATCCGCCATTTGATTAAATGTGAAGAAACCTTTGGGATTCGTCTTACGACTTACCATAATCTTCACTTTCTGTTAAACTTGATGGAACAGGTCAGACAAGCTATTCGAGAAGATCGTCTTGGAGACTTTAGGGAAGAGTTTTTTGAGCAGTATGGTTTCAATGAACCAAATGCGAGAAACTTCTAATTCCATAAATATTTTAATGAACGAAAGGAGTGAATATACAAAATGGGTTCTTTAACACAAATACTTCCATTGATTTTAATGTTCGTATTGTTCTATTTCTTATTGATCCGCCCGCAGCAAAAACGCCAAAAGGCTACGCAAAGCATGCAAAGCAGTTTGAAAAAAGGTGATAAAGTTGCTACAATCGGCGGCATGCATGGAACAATCGATGCAATCGATGACCTGAAAATCGTCATTAAATCACCAGACGGCACAAAACTGACTTTTGACCGTGCAGCAATCCGTGAAATTACGGAAAGCGCACCGAATAAAGAAGTATCCGTATAAAACAAACGAAAACCGGGCCATGTGCCCGGTTTTCGTTTGTTTTTTAATCGGGACGGGAGTCGGAACTCATGTTGACCCCAAGCACGCCGCCCATCATGGCCGTAATCACAAAACAGCCATAGTATATCCATTGCTTGATGGTGAAGAGTGCATCGTGGCCTAAATATTGAAAAAGGAACACGACCAACAGATAAAGCAGCCCAGTGCTCCCGCCCAAGAATAGTCCTTGCTTTTTCCCTTTGCCCCCTGAAATGAATCCACCAATGAACAGCGATAAAAAGGACACGATCATGATCACGTATGTCAGGGATGATTCCGTCAATGAAGTAAAACGAAGAAGGATGGAAACGATTAAACTAGCAATCATCGCTATGACAAAGATGGAGCCTACGCCATAAATCACGGCGACACTCATTTTTTTAGTTTCGATGGGTATTCCTCCTTTTTGAAAGGCTGATACGTATAGCCTGTTTATGTGTTTGTACAAGCATATTCCCGATATCGAACCTTTAGACCAGGTTTAAGGAGCTTCCCGCAAAATTAGAAAAGATTATAGAGTAATTTTTCAGCTCCCAAGCCATGCTATGGATGAAGGAGTGTTATTCATTGGATACCCTGGCTATTATTTTTAGAACAACAGTGATCTATCTAGTCATATTATTACTTTTCCGATTGATGGGTAAGCGGGAAGTTGGGGAACTGAGCATACTTGATTTAGTGGTATCCATCATGATAGGGGACATCGCCGTCCTTTCCTTTGAAGATTTGGATAGACCATTTTTCAGGCAAATCATACCGATGTTCGTACTTGCTTTCATCCAAATAATCATGGCCTACATTTCATTGAAAAGCATAAGGTTTCGAAACATCGTGGACGGTAAGCCGCAGATCATCATCAATCAAGGGAAAATAGATGAAAAAGCGATGCGTAGGCAAAGGTATAATTTCGATGATTTATTGACCCAGCTGCGTGAACAGGGGATAAGTGATTTAAATGAAGTGCAATTCGCCATCCTCGAATCCTCAGGAAAGCTTTCGATCATCAAGCATACCAAAGGTAAAAGGTCTAAAACCAAGGAAACACCTTATCCCCTTATAATAGACGGGGAAATACAGGAGAGGAATCTCGATAGAATTGGCAAAAATCATTTTTGGCTCCGGCACCAGTTGAAAAAACGGGGAGAAACGAAGATTACAGAGATTTCGATTTGTGGGTACATAGATGGCCAATTCTATATCGATAAAAATGAAACGAAGAAATGACCGAAGCCTTTTAATGCTTCGGTTCATTTTATTTCCAAGCGAATTTAGATAAAAAGCCGCCCACTACTGGAATCCTGATCAGATCCGCTTTTTTTATGCTGCCGGTCATGAGCAGGGAAAATGTGAACAGCAGGATAACGATCGTCACGGAAAACATAAGCCGTGTGCCAAGTGGCAGTGAGGAGAGCGGGAATTGATAAAGATAATAACCGCCCCATCCTGAAATTAAAGCAAGGACCAAAGCGGATATATAGCTGCGGAAATGAAGCGTGAAAGGAACGACCTTCAGCACCGTTGAAAAATGCAGGAAGGTAACGAGCATCGTACCGACAGCTATCCCCACTGCGGCACCCATGATCCCGAAACTTTCCTTTGACGCCAGCAGCCAGATCACACCGATTTTAAGGATGTTCCCAGCCAGGCTGTTGAACATTGCGGCCTTTGCAAGATCCAATGCTTGCAGCATGGATTGCAGCGGATATTGAAAGTAATAAAGAATGAAAAAAGGTGCCAGGAATTTAATGAAAACAGCGGCATGCGAAGAGCCATACATGACTTGTAAAATCGGTTCGGCAAAGATGAATAGAATGACGATAGCTAAGCAGCCTGTGATAAAGGTGATTTTCAGGGCCTGCTGAAGCCTGTGTTCAACGAGTAAAAAGTTTCCGGTCGTACGGGCTTCACTCACTGCCGGGACAAGTGCCGTCGCCAATGATGATGTAACGAAAGATGGAAGCATGAGTAAAGGAAGTGCGTACCCTGTCAGCTCCCCGTATTGACTGGTGGCTGCGGCTGCGGTGACTCCGGCGATTGCCAAACTTTGGGCGACCACTATCGGTTCAAAAAACCACGAAACCGATCCGATCATCCTGCTTCCGGTTGAGGGAAGGGCGATCCCCATCAATTCCGTGAACGTTCCTTTTCCGGATTTGACATTCTTGAAGAAACCCTTTCTGAACTTAAAATGTTTCTTTAATTTAAAGCTTGTCAATAAGTAGAAGAGGGATACAAGTTCACCGATAATCGATGCAAACATTGCACCGGCTGCTGCATATTCAATTCCATATGGCAAAAAGGCCTTCGTCAGGACGGCTATGAAAGTGATTCTGGCCACCTGTTCGATAACCTGGGAGAAAGCGAAGGGCTTCATATTTTGCTTGCCTTGGAAATAACCGCGCAGTACGGATGAGATGGCGATGATCGGTACGATAGGGGCAATCGCCATGAGCGGCCATACCGTCCGTTCATCAGTGAATAGGTAATCTGATAAAATCGGCGCGAAAAGCAGCATCGCAGGAGTGAAAATCATCGATAAAGTAATGGTGCAGGCCAAAGAGACGACAAGGATTTTCTTGATTTTCCGCTCATCACCTCTGGCATTGGCCTCAGCCACATATTTCGAAATGGCGATTGGCAGGCCTAACTGGGTTATGTTCACGACGAGAAAGAGGGTCGGTAAAGCCATCATATATAAACCAACGCCTTCTTCGCCGATGAAGCGGGCGATGACAATGCGGTTAATGAAACCAAGAACCCTTGTAATCAGGCTTGCGATTAATAAAATCAGCGTCCCTTTTAAAAATTTGGACATTGAACTCCCTCCCTGCCTTCTCAAAAAAGCGGTTATGCTATACAATTATCTATATGCTTGTACTTGGACAAAGCATGACAAAAGTGTTTGTTTGCGTTCTAACAAATGATCGAAACCCTTCTAAGAAAATGCGCATTTATTTGAGAATCATTTTTACTGGAGGCAAAGTGATGGCAAAAAAGAATCATCCCTATCAAAGGTATTATCTAAAGGTACGTCCATTTTTGAAGAGCAAGCGTGAGGAATTCCAAATGGTCGGATTGAATGCTGTAACGGAGGAAGACATTTGGGGAACATTAACGAAAAATAAATGGAAGCGTCCGCAGGAAAATATTCATCTTCATGAACTTGTCGCAGATATCGTGACATTTTCGAGCAATCAGTTCATGAACTTCCAAATGGTTGAAGCATATAAATCACCAAATCTATTTGAGCCGCTTTCTGAAGAAGAACTGAAGGAACTTTTTAAAGAATAGGGCAAAGATATACTTAAATTGACAGCTGTTTGTATATGACTCATAATAGATATGGTTATGCTTTTTTTGGAAAAAGCAGGGAAGCTGTATCCTTTTTCTCAAGAAGCAAAGGGTTTGCAGTTATCATATAAACTAAAAATGACAGTTTTTTCAACTTCAGGAACAGGCGTATTATAGAAAGGGGCCTACTACATAATGGTAAAAAGAAGCAGGATCGTTGCGTTTTTTCTAATCGCACTATTGATTTTCGCAGCGATGGGGACGACTTCAAAAGGAATCCTAAAGGATATCAAGCTCGGTCTTGATCTTCAAGGCGGTTTTGAAGTGTTATATGAAGTAAAACCGCTGTCTGGGGAAAAGATCACCCCGGATGTTTTACGGGCTACAGTAAGCTCGCTTGAGCGGCGTGTCAATGTTTTGGGCGTTAGCGAACCTAACATTCAAATCGAAGGGAAAGACCGGATCCGCGTTCAATTGGCTGGAGTCAAAGACCAAAACAACGCTCGCGAAATCCTCTCGACACAAGCTAAATTATCCTTCCGTGACTACAACGATAAGGAAATGATGACCGGTGCCGACCTGAAAGAAGGCGGCGCGAAACAAACGTTCCAGGATAATAAACCGGTTGTCGAAGTCACATTGAAAGACGTAAATAAATTTAAGGACATCACTCAAAAAATATCCTCGATGCCAAGTCCGACAAATGTACTTGCAATCTGGCTGGATTTCGAGGAAGGAAAAGATTCGATTAAGGATACAGCCTCACAGGACAATATGATATCGGCTCCGGCTGTCAGTGAAGTTTTCAATACGAAGAAGGTCTATATTACCGGCCAATTCACGGTGGAAGAAGCGAAAGAGCTTGCAGCCCTTCTTAATGCCGGTGCTTTGCCTGTAGATTTAAAAGAAAAGTATTCGACTTCTGTAGGTGCCCAGTTCGGTGCAGGTGCACTGCATGATACTATTTTTGCAGGAATCATCGGAATTGCACTTGTTTTTATCTTCATGCTTGTGTATTACCGCTTCCCGGGATTCATTGCGGTCGTCACGTTGAGCATATACCTTTTCTTGACGCTTTTAGTGTTTGATTGGATGAATGCGGTCCTTACGCTGCCTGGTATTGCAGCATTGGTACTCGGGGTCGGGATGGCCGTCGACGCCAATATCATAACCTATGAGCGAATCAGGGATGAATTGAAACTTGGCAGATCGGTTAAAGCGGCTTATAAAGAAGGTACCAAGAATTCACTTGCTACAATCATGGATGCCAACTTAACGACCCTGCTGGCTGCGGCTGTTCTGTTCTATTATGGAACAAGCTCGGTTAAAGGGTTTGCCACCACTTTGATCATTTCGATTTTAATGAGTTTCATTACAGCCGTCTATGGTACACGCCTCTTCATGAGCCTGTGGGTGAATAGCGGGTTCCTGGACAAACATGCATCGTGGTTTGGCGTGAAGAAGAAATACATTCACGATTTATCCGAGAAAATGGATTTAATGTCATTGCCAACACGCTTTGATAAAATCGATTTCGTCAAACATCGGAAAGTTTTTTATGGCATTTCAATCGGTGTCACCATTATCGGGATCATTTTCCTGCTCGTCTTCAGATTGAATCTGGGGATTGATTTCACGAGCGGTACCCGAATCGAGGTTGCGTCCAAAGACGTCTTGACGACTCAGCAAGTCAAAACCGAAATGGAAAAGGTCGGTATCGACGCGGATGATATCAAGGATGTCAGGCTCGCTGGTAAAGACAATAAAAATGCTGTCGTTCGGACAGTCGGTGTCCTCGATAAACAGGAAATCGCTGAATTGAAGGACCATTTCAAGAAGGATTACGGAGCGGAACCGAATGTCAGCACCGTATCACCGACTGTAGGAAAAGAGCTTGCGAAAAATGCCATGTTTGCGTTAGCGATCGCATCAATCGGGATCATATTGTATGTATCGATACGATTTGAATGGCGAATGGCCGTACCGGCCGTGGTCGCGCTCATACATGATGCCTTCTTCATCATCACGATTTTTAGCTTGCTCCGGCTCGAAGTGGATATCACCTTCATTGCTGCGGTTCTGACGATTGTCGGTTATTCGATCAATGATACGATCGTAACCTTTGACCGTATTCGTGAAAACCTGCGCTACAGCCGTAAAATCAAAACCGTCGAAGAACTTGAGAACATTGTGAACATCAGTATCAGGCAAACTTTGACGAGATCCATTAACACGGTTCTGACCGTTCTCATCACGGTCATCGCATTGATGATCTTCGGCAGTGAAGCTATCCGTAACTTCTCCATTGCCCTGTTTATCGGTTTAATTTGCGGCGTGTATTCATCGCTATTGATCGCTTCCCAATTCTGGCTTGATTTGAAAATCAGGGAATTGAAGAAGAAAGGTCCGCTGAATACCGCGAAAGAAAAGAAACAAAGTCTTGAAGGACAAGTTTAATAGGTGAGAGGGGGCTGGCATGATGCCGGCCTTCTTTTTGTTGACTAAGCTTATCGAACAGGGAATTGCAGCCAATTATGAGTTTAAAATAAAATTGAAACTGGTATATTCGTTTTGTATAATGAGTAAGTTGAGGGGTGAATAAATGTTAAAGCCAAAAACCCGGTGGAACTTACGAACTGCCGATGAAAACAAAGTTGCTGTACTAGCTAAAGAGCTTCATATCACACCTTTGGTTGCAGCCCTGCTTGTGAATCGAGGCCTGGATACGATTGAAAGTGCCCGATCATTTTTATTTGTAAAAAATCAAACTTTTCATGATCCATTTTTATTGAAGGATATGGATAAAGCAGTATATAGAATAAAAGAAGCGATTCAAAATGGAGAAAAAATACGTATATTCGGTGATTACGATGCGGATGGCGTGACATCGACCACAGTGATGATGACGGCGCTGACGAAATTGGGGGCCGATGTTGACTTTTATATCCCGAATCGGTTTACAGAAGGATATGGCCCGAATCCAATGGCATTCCGCCTTGCAGCCGAGCAAGGGGTGAAGGTATTAATAACCGTCGATACCGGAATTTCTGCAGTCGATGAAGCGAAACTTGCCGGCGAGCTTGGCATGGATTATATTTTGACCGACCACCATGAACCGGGACCGGAACTGCCTGAGGCATTGGCAATCATCCATCCTAAACTTGAGGACAGTTCCTATCCATTCAAAGAGCTTGCCGGAGTAGGGGTCGCATTTAAGCTGGCACACGCCTTGCTTGGGGAATTGCCTGAGGATTTGCTTGAGATAGCGGCAATCGGCACGATAGCGGATTTAGTGCCTTTACAAGGGGAGAACCGCGTCATTGCCGCGAAAGGCATCGAGCAGTTACGTTTGACGCGCCGCCCGGGACTTGTCGCCTTAATGAAAGTGGCGAATGTTCAGCAGGAAGCATTGAATGAAGAATCGATCGGCTTTGCGATGGCACCGCGGATCAATGCTGTCGGGCGCCTTGGAGATGCCGATCCCGCTGTCGATTTACTGTTGTCACAAAGTCTGGAAGAAGCGATTGAACTTGCCAATGAAATCAATGATATCAATAAAGAGCGACAGGAAATGGTTGCGGCAATGGCGGAAGAAGCGATTGCTGAAGTCGAGGAAAACTTCCCGCCGGAGTCCAATGGTGTACTCATCATCGGCAGGGAAGGCTGGAACGCCGGAGTTGTGGGGATTGTGGCCTCCAAACTTGTTGAACGCTTTTACCGGCCCACGATTGTATTGAGCTATGACCGGGAAAAGGGGTTAGCTAAAGGCTCTGCTCGGAGCATCGCCGGTTTCGATCTATTTCAAAGTCTTTCCGCCTGCCGTGAAATGCTGCCTCATTTCGGTGGACATCCGATGGCTGCTGGAATGACTTTGAAAATTGAAGATGTTCAGGAGCTCAGGGACCGCATGAACTTGATCGCGAAGGAACAACTGAACGAAGAGGACTTCACTCCCATTACAAACTTGGATGGGGCAACGACTTTAGCTGAAGTTTCCATTCAAACGATTCAGGAGATGAGCTTGCTGGCGCCATTTGGGGTTACGAATCCTAAGCCGAAGATTTTGATAGATTCCGTCCAGCTTTCAAGTGTCCGCAAAATTGGTGCGAACCAAAATCACTTGAAGGTCCAGCTGGAAGATGGTGAAAATCACAAACTAGACGGAGTGGGCTTCGGTCTCGGCCATTTTGTCGATGAAATAGCTCCGCACGCTGAAGTCTCGGTTATTGGTGAGCTTTCCATCAATGAGTGGAATAATATGAAAAAGCCCCAGATCTTTGTTCAGGATGTCTCGGTGAACCATTGGCAGTTATTCGATTACCGCGGCAAGGGACAGGCAGAGAAGTGGCTTGCCGACATTCCTGTACAAAACCGGAAAATCGTCATTTTCTCGGAAGATATTTATCGCAGATACCCATTTTTGCAAAAACATCCAGATCTTGTTCATATCAAGAATGAACTGGATGCAGAGCAGCTCGACTGCTTCGAAGGTCATTTGGCATTCATGGACATGCCGCCGTCCAGGGAATATTTGAAACGGGTGATTGCCAATAAGAACCCTTCACGTATCTACGCTCACTTTTCCCATGAACAGGACCATTTCTTAAGTACGATGCCAACAAGGGATCATTTTAAATGGTTCTATGCCTTCCTTGCCAAAAAAGGTCCGCTCGATGTGAAAAGATACGGTGATGACCTGGCCAAATATCGCGGCTGGTCAAGAGATACAGTGGATTTTATTTCTAAGGTGTTTTTTGAGCTTGATTTTGTTACAATAGAGAATGGGTTAATTATGCTCACAACCAATGCGAAAAAACGCGATCTCAGTGAATCTGAATCGTATACAAGAAAGAAAGAGCAATTTGAGCTTGAACAAGAGCTTGTTTATTCTTCCTATCAGCAATTATTCGATTGGTTCAATCATTATTTAGCTCATGAGGCAACAGACCTTGAGGAGGAAACAAAGCAATGGATTTAAAGCAATATGTAACAATTGTGCAAGACTGGCCAAAACCGGGTATTGTCTTCAAAGACATTACAACATTAATGGATAACGGTGCAGCTTATAAATACGCAACAGACCAAATCGTCGAGTACGCCCGTGATAAAAATATCGACTTGGTGGTAGGGCCTGAAGCACGCGGATTCATTATCGGATGTCCAGTCGCATACTCATTGGAAGTGGGCTTTGCGCCAGTGAGAAAAGAAGGAAAACTTCCACGTGAAACGATAAAAGTCGAATATGGATTAGAATATGGCAAGGATGTATTGACAATCCATAAAGATGCCATTAAACCGGGACAGCGTATCCTGATCACGGATGATTTGCTTGCTACCGGGGGAACAATCGAAGCGACGATCAAATTGGTTGAACAGCTTGGCGGAATTGTAGCCGGGATTGCATTCCTTATTGAATTGACCGACTTGGATGGTAAAGATAAATTAGACGGCTATGATGTCTTGACATTAATGAGCTTTTAATAAACGAGAGCACTCTTACCAGGGTGCTCTTTTTCTATTTTTACTCATTTTAGCTGGATTTTGTCGAATTTCCAGTGAAAAAATGCCCTATTCTTCATAAAATACACGTTTAACTCTTTACATCCTTGCCTTTTTTTTCGATAATAGTAATAATAAAGAGTTTTTCTGCTAATAAGTTTATTTGCACTTTTATCCGTTTAAGCGGATTTATTTTTTTTCGCAAAAATTGTCACGTTTTGCAGAATAAAGGGAAGTGCTACCAATCATACTCAATCCGGATCATATCCGGTGGCAGTTAAAGTGGGGTTAAGGTGATTAAATGGCTAATGATCAAATATTGACTGCCGAGCAGGTTGTGGAACGGGCCAGCTTATATCTTCAGCCGGAAGAAGCTGAATTTATCCATAGAGCGTTTAAGTATGCAGAGTATGCTCACCGAGAACAATTCCGTAAATCGGGAGAGCCGTATATTATTCATCCGATTCAAGTGGCGGGCATTCTGGCTGATCTTGAAATGGACCCTGCAACCATTGCGGCAGGTTTTTTACATGATGTTGTTGAAGACACGGAGATCACTTTGAAGGATATTGAAGAAAATTTCAGTCCTGAAGTCGCCATGCTTGTGGATGGCGTGACCAAGTTAGGGAAAATCAAATATAAATCACAGCAGGAGCAACAGGCGGAAAACCATCGGAAAATGTTCGTGGCGATGGCCCAGGATATACGGGTCATCTTGATCAAGCTTGCGGACAGACTGCATAATATGCGGACATTGAAGCATCTGCCGCAGGAAAAGCAGAGAAGGATATCGAACGAAACGTTGGAAATCTTCGCACCGCTTGCCCATCGTCTTGGTATCAGCACGATTAAATGGGAACTGGAGGATACTGCACTAAGGTATTTGAATCCTCAGCAGTATTACCGAATCGTCAACCTGATGAAGAAAAAGCGTGCAGAACGTGAAAAGTATCTGGAAGAAGTCATTGATGAAGTGCGTAAAAACGTAGAGGAAGTCAACATTAAAGCTGACCTTTCCGGCAGGCCGAAACATATATACAGCATTTATCGTAAAATGGCTTTGCAGAATAAGCAGTTCAGCGAAATTTATGATTTGCTTGCAGTTCGGATCGTCGTCAATAGCATAAAAGATTGCTATGCCGTTTTAGGGATCATCCATACATGCTGGAAGCCGATGCCTGGCCGATTCAAAGACTATATCGCGATGCCGAAGCCGAATATGTATCAATCACTTCATACGACGGTGATCGGACCGAAAGGCGATCCGCTGGAAGTGCAGATCCGAACTTCCGATATGCACCGCATTGCCGAGTTCGGGGTTGCCGCGCACTGGGCTTATAAAGAGGGAAAAGATGTCGGTGAACAGCCTTCACTGGAAGAAAAATTGACATGGTTCCGGGAAATTCTTGAATTCCAGGATGATGCGACTAATGCCGAGGAATTCATGGAATCCCTTAAAATAGATCTTTTTTCCGATATGGTATTCATTTTCACTCCAAAAGGCGATGTCATCGAACTGCCATCAGGATCCAACCCGATTGATTTCGCTTACCGGATTCACTCGGAAATCGGAAATAAAACGATTGGTGCCAAAGTGAACGGGAAAATGGTACCGCTGGATTATAAACTGAAAACTGGCGACATCATAGAAATCTTAACATCGAAGCATTCATATGGTCCAAGCCAGGATTGGCTTAAGCTAACGCAAACATCTCAAGCAAAAAATAAGATCCGCCAATTCTTCAAGAAGCAGCGCCGCGAAGAAAATATCGAAAAAGGCAAAGAGCTTGTTGAAAAGGAAATCAAGGATATGGATTTCGACCTGAAGGAAATCCTGACTGCCGAGAATATCAGGCGTGTTGCGGATAAATTCAACTTCCTGAATGAAGAGGATATGTATGCAGCAGTCGGATATAACGGAATAACAGCCCTTCAGGTGGCTAACCGCCTTACCGAAAAATGGCGTAAGCAGAAAATGGTCGAGCAAGAAGCAGATATTTCTGAAGCGGTAGCCGATCTGAAAACCTTCTCCAATACATCTAAAAAACGTGACTCAGGCGTACAGGTACCGGGGATTGATAACCTGCTTATCCGTTTATCACGCTGTTGCAACCCAGTTCCAGGGGACGAAATCGTTGGTTATATAACCAAAGGCCGTGGAGTTTCAGTTCATAGACAAGATTGCCCGAACCTGGATAGCGGGGATGCCGATCATCGCCTCGTACCGGTTGAATGGGAAAGTACGATTAACGAACGCAAGGAATACATCGTTGAAATTGAAATCAGCGGCTATGACCGCCGCGGCTTATTAAACGAAGTGCTGCAAGCCGTCAATGAAACCAAGACCAACATTTCAGCGGTCTCGGGTAAATCCGATAGGAATAAGGTGGCGACCATTCACATGTCGATTTATATTCATAACATTGCCCATTTACAAAAGGTCGTCGACCGCATAAAACAAATTTCGGATGTTTATTCCGTCAGAAGGATAATGAACTAAGGAGTTTTTATTGCCATGCGAGTTGTTTTACAACGTTCCAAAGCGGCAAAAGTCGTTGTCGCAGACCAAATAATCGGGCAAATCGACAGCGGGCTCGTCCTGCTGGTTGGTATCACCCATGGGGATACCATCGATGACGCAGCCTATTTGGCCGATAAGATTGTCAATCTAAGAATATTTGAAGATGAAAATGAAAAGATGAACCATTCACTATTGGATGTGGGAGGTTCGATTTTATCAGTTTCACAATTCACCTTATACGGCGATTGCCGTAAAGGCCGTCGACCCAACTTCATGGACGCCGCCCGTCCTGAAGAGGCGAATGAATTATATGAAGCATTTAACGAGGAACTTCGCAAGAAAGGCGTCCATACGGAAACAGGTCAATTCGGTGCCATGATGGATGTTCAGCTTACTAATGACGGTCCCGTTACATTAATACTTGAAAGCAAAAAATAACCTGCAGCGGCAGGTTTTTTTTGTTGGGGTGAGAGAAGAAAAGCCAGCTTCGATGCGAAGCTGGCTTTTCTTCTCTTTATTTAAAATACCGCGCCAATCCATTATAGATGGCCGATGTGACTTTTTCTTGATATTCATTCGATGTTAACGTCAATTCTTCCACTGGATTACTTAAATAACCTAGTTCAATGAGTGTAGCCACCCGTTTATTTTCACGGATAACATGGAAATTCCCGTAACGTGATCCACGATTGGGCACCTGCATGGTAGAACCGAGTGAATTGGCCAGTGTAGCCGCCAAGGCACGCTGATAGTCATGATAGTAGTATGTTGTTATCCCGCTGGTGATCTGGTCCTTGGTGCTATCATAATGGAGGCTGATGAAAGCATCCGCGTTATGTATATGTGAAGTGCTGACCCGTGAAGGGAGTGGAACATAGGTATTTCCGCTTCTGGTCAGGATCACTTTAGCTCCTGCCGCCTGAAGTTTGTCACGCAGTAATTCTGCCGTTCGAGTCGTCAGGTTTTTTTCAAGTGTTCCACCGACGCCGATTGTACCGCTATCCCTGCCGCCATGGCCGGGATCGATCACAATGGTTTTATCCTTTAAGTATTTCTCAACGCCAGGCCGCTGGATCTGCTCGGGATTCCCTTCGATCGTCACGATCCATCCGGCCACATAAGCTGTTTTTCCGCTCTTAAGTTTAATGGAATACCAGTCGCCTTCCATACCCGATGCGGAGAAAGTTTCACCTGCATTGGCCTGCTTTACAATCTCTGAGTTGCCATCAGGCTCGCTTCTAAGGATCGTACCATCATGAATGATGGTAATCTTGTTTCCTTTTACATCAACCTTCTTTTCCTTCCCCGTTTCTTCAGCACTCTCTTTTTCCAGGTACCAACTCACGACCCAGCCCTTTTTTGAACCGGAGAGCTTTATTTGTGTCATATTTCCCTTTGTTTGCAGAACGGCGTAAGTCTCATCCTTGTTCACCGAACCGATGACCTTGCTTGAGAGAGAGGCTTCTTTCCTGACATTTAAACCCGTAGCGGTCACCCTTGCGGTGGCGCCTGCCGTATTATTTTTCATATCAGCTTTATCTTCGTTTACTTGTATGTAAGATTCAGCTACCCAACCGCGGACTCCTTGGAAATCAATTTCAGCCCATTCATTTTCAACCCTGTAAATGTTCACTGACGTATTTTTATTCAGCTTTCCGAGCGAGGCACTGCTTGTCGATGGTTCCGAACGGACATTGAGCCTATCCACCAAAGTTACACCGGTTTTTACGGATTGATTCGTTTCTTTTTCCTTAGTTGAATCTTTTTTCACTGCATTTCCTGATGCGGCGGGAAGCTTCAAGTAGTCAGATGAGACCCAGCCTTCGATATCAGCCATTTCGACCTTTATCCAATTTTCATTCTTTTCAATGATGTCAACAGCCGTTCCTTTACTTAAGGACCCAACCGTTTGAAATGTAGTGCCGGGACCTGTGCGGACACGGACGGAGCTGCCTGTTATCACGCCTTGTCCGGATTCTTTTTTGATCTGATTGGTTTCAGACCCCGTTTGTTTCTCCACTAACCAATTGGCAACCCATCCCGTTTTGCCGACGCCGATCCGGATTTCGATCCAGTCGCCATCCTCATTCAGAATGGGATACGATTCCCCTTTTTCCAGTTTTTTTACGATAGGGAAACTGAGGCCTGCACCTTCACGGACATTGACCACTTGGGTCGTTACGATATTTTCCCCTTCATCTTTTCCAAAAGCGTGATTGATGGGGAAAATCGCTGAGAATATCAGCATCAGTGTCAGGCTGAATAAACCCGATTTCTTCTTCATAAGTTGTCTCTCCCTTTTAATGTCTATAAGTATGTATTCTCGTTCAATGAAAATTTCCCTCTTTCCCTGTGCAAAAAAACATTTTTTTTGGGAAAGAATAGAGCTTATATAACTCTAGGAGGGAACCACATGAAATTCAGCGAAAAAGATCAAACGAGCTTAAGCGGAGGCAATCAAGTACTGGGTGTCGATTTTCACGATTTCATTCAAAAGGAACAAAGCGCAAACCTTGTTGAATTGGCATCCGAATTCGGGGTCAATGTCCGGACGATCAAAAATTTGAAAAAACGTTTGAACCAATAAAATGCGACAAAATCCTCAGTCTGCCTTGACATTTGATGTTAACGTCCGTATGATTATAAAATATCAGACTTATTACTGCAATAACCAATGATGGAGAAGAGTAATTAAGAAACACATGAAAAGAGAGGAAATGCCGAGGCTGAAAGCATTCCACATGATGACTTAATGAAAGAACCCTCCGTAGGCTTCACTCCGAACGGATTTACTTAATAGGAGATGAACGTAAAACAGGCGTTAACTGTTCTTGAGCGGGGGCACTTTTTCTTGTGCTTCAACTAGGGTGGCACCACGGGATATCCAAACTCTCGTCCCTTGTAACGGATAAGTTACAAGGGGCGGGAGTTTTTTGTTTGGAAAAAATCAGTATAGCGCCGTATCAGAAATGGCGTCTTGCTTTAAAGGAGGAAACACACATGTCTATTCAGATTCCTAGAGGTACCCAGGATTTATTGCCTGGCCAAACGGAAATTTGGCAGTATATCGAGAACACAGCGCGTGAGATTTGTCACCGTTACCAATATAAAGAAATCCGCACACCGATTTTTGAGCATACGGAATTATTTTTACGTGGTGTAGGGGATACAACCGATATCGTCCAAAAAGAAATGTATTCATTTCAGGATCGCGGTGAAAGGAACTTAACCCTTCGTCCTGAAGGCACTGCATCGGTTGTACGGTCATATATCGAGAACAAAATGTTTGGGTGGGCCAATCAACCGGTCAAGCTTTATTATATCGGGCCGATGTTCCGTTACGAACGTCCGCAAGCAGGCCGGTTCCGCCAGTTCGTTCAATTCGGCATCGAAGCTTTAGGAAGCAAGGATCCCGGAATCGATGCAGAGATTCTGTCACTTGCGATGAACCTTTACAAGGAACTTGGTTTGAAAAAGCTGAAACTTGTGATCAACAGCCTTGGTGATAAGGAAAGCCGGACAGCGCATCGCAATGCGTTAATCAAACATTTCGAACCGCGCATCGGCGAGTTTTGCGGCGATTGTCAAAACCGTCTCGAAAAAAATCCTTTGCGTATCCTGGATTGCAAAAAGGATCACGATCACGAATTGATGAACACGGCTCCTTCCATCATTGAATATTTAAATGATGAATCCCGTATTTATTTCGAAAAGGTGAAACAGCACTTAACCGATTTGGAAATCGATTTCGTCGAAGATCCGACCCTAGTGCGTGGCTTGGATTACTATAATCATACCGCATTTGAAATCATGAGTGATGCAGAAGGCTTTGGCGCCATCACTACCCTTTGCGGAGGCGGCCGTTATAACGGGCTGGCTGAAGAACTTGGCGGACCGGAAACACCAGGAATCGGCTTTGCACTTAGCATTGAACGCCTGATTGCTGCCCTCCAAGCAGAAAGCATTGAGCTTCCGATCAAAAAGGGAATTGACTGCTATCTTGTTTCATTAGGTGAAACAGCCAAGGATTATACCGTCAAACTTGCCCATCAATTGCGGAATGCCGGTTTTACCGTTGAAAAAGACTATCAAGACCGTAAAGTGAAAGCACAATTCAAATCAGCCGACCGCCTTGAAGCAAGATATGTGGCGACACTCGGGGATGATGAATTGGCAAATAATAAAATCAATGTGAAGTTCATGGAAACCGGTGAACAAGTCCAAATGGATCTTGCTACATTCGTTGAACAATTCAAAAAGCTACAGGCTTAAGGGGGAAATACCATGTTTGGCAGAACATACTTCAATGGTGAAGTGACAGAAGCAGCTATTGGTGAAAAAGTAACATTAAAAGGATGGGTACAAAAACGTCGGGATTTGGGCGGGGTCATTTTTATCGACCTACGTGACAGAAGCGGAGTCGTCCAAGTCGTTTTCAATCCGGACATCTCGGCAGATGCACTGGCCACAGCCGAAAAGATCCGTAATGAATACGTCCTTGATATCCAAGGAACAGTCATCAAACGTGATGAAGCCAACTTCAATCCGAACGTAACAACAGGGACCGTCGAAGTTCAAGCTGAAAACGTTACAATTTTAAACGAAGCAAAGACCCCTCCATTCATCATTGATGAAAGAACCGATGTATCAGAAGACATCCGCTTGAAATATCGTTATTTGGACCTGCGTCGCCCAGCGATGTTCGAAACGCTGAAAATGCGTAACCAAACAACAAAAGCGATCCGTGATTACTTGGACGGTGAAGGCTTCCTTGATATCGAAACACCTATCCTAACGAAAAGCACACCTGAAGGAGCACGTGATTATTTAGTGCCTAGCCGTGTACACGAAGGTGAGTTCTATGCACTTCCGCAGTCACCGCAAATCTTCAAGCAGCTATTGATGGTATCTGGTTTCGAACGTTATTATCAAATTGCCCGCTGCTTCCGTGATGAAGACTTACGTGCTGACAGACAGCCTGAATTCACGCAAATCGATATTGAAACAAGCTTCATGAGCCAAGAAGATATCATCAACACCGCTGAAAACATGATGGCTAAAGTGATGAAAGACGTAAAAGGATTGGACGTAACACTGCCATTCCCTAGAATGACGTACAATGAAGCGATGGGCCGTTACGGTTCCGACAAACCGGATACACGTTTCGGAATGGAACTTAAAGATGTTTCCGAAATCGTCAAAGACAGTGACTTCAAAGTGTTCACCGGCGCTGTTGCAAACGGCGGACAAGTTAAAGCGATCGTCGTTAAGGACGGAAATGCGGACTATTCCCGTAAAGATATTGATGCATTGGCTGAATTCGCAGCGATTTACGGTGCAAAAGGCCTTGCATGGCTGAAAGTTGAAGAAGACGGCGTAAAAGGGCCAATCGCCAAATTCTTCGCAGAAGATCAAGAGCAATTAGTATCTGCATTGGAAGCTGAAGTGGGCGATTTAATCTTATTCGTCGCAGATAAGAAAGGCATAGTCGCCGATGCACTTGGAGCACTTCGCAACAAGCTTGGTAAGGAAAGAGGCTTGATCGATCAAAGCAAATTCAACTTCCTATGGGTGACGGACTGGCCATTATTTGAATATGACGAAGAAGAAGGACGCTACTATGCAGCACACCATCCATTCACAATGCCATTCCGTGAAGACATGGACAAACTGGAATCAGACCCAGCAAGCGTCCGTGCACAAGCATATGACCTTGTCTTGAACGGCTACGAACTTGGCGGTGGATCACTGCGGATATTCGAACGCGACGTTCAGGAAAAAATGTTCAAAGTACTTGGATTCTCCGAAGAAGAAGCAAACGCACAATTCGGCTTCCTAATGGATGCATTCGAATACGGAACGCCGCCACACGGCGGGATTGCCCTTGGACTGGACCGCATGGTCATGCTGCTTGCAGGCCGCACGAACCTTCGCGACACCATCGCGTTCCCGAAAACAGCAAGCGCAAGCGACCTGCTCGTTGACGCACCAAGTACTGTAAGTGACAAGCAATTGGCCGAACTTAACCTAAGACTTGCTGCACTTAAAAAATAATTCATTTGGAAAAAATATGAAAAAATACCTAGGTGTTTTTTCTTGAAACAGTGTTAAGCATTATGATATGATGTCTTCAATAAGTAAGAGTCCTGATGTGTTCGTTCTTTAACCTATAAGTTTTGACCGAACACTTATAGTTACCGGGAGCACTAGTTTCCTGGCCGCGTAAAAGCCTCCCTCGAAGAGGACTTACAAACGCGAGGAACCGAGCACCCACCTGCGGAGAGCGGGTTCAAAACAAAGGCGTAAACGGCACAATTGGGACTCTTACACCTTACAAAGCAACTCATGTTAAACAACATGGGTTTTTTTGTGCGTCAAAATGGTTAACTCACGAGTAAATGGCGTAAACTCACGAGTAAAAGACGAGAATTCACGAGTAAACAGCGTAAACTCACGAGTAAAAGGTGAGAATTCACGAGTAAAAGACGAGAATTCACGAGTAAATGGCGCGAACTCACGAGTAAACAGCCTAAATTTACGAGTAAAACGCAAGTTCACGAGTAAACAGCGTAAATTCACGAGTAAATGGCACAAACTCACGAGTAAACAGCGTAAATTCACGAGTAAAACGCAAATTCACGAGTAAATAGTGCAAAATCACGAGTAAATAGTGCAAACTCACGAGTAAACGGTGAGAGTTCACGAGTAAACAGTGTAAACTCACGAGTAAAAGGTGAGAATTCACGAGTAAACAGCATAAACTCACGAGTAAATGACGAGAATTCACGAGTAAACAGCATAAACTCACGAGTAAACAGCGTAAACTCACGAGTAAATGGCACAAACTTACGAGTAAATGGCGTAAATTCACGAGTAAATGACGAGAATTCACGAGTAAATGGCACAAACTCACGAGTAAAAAGCGTAAATTCACGAGTAAATGGTGCAAACTCACGAGTAAAAGACGAGAATTCACGAGTAAAACGCAAGTTCACGAGTAAATGGTGCAAACTCACGAGTAAACAGCGTAAATTTACGAGTAAAAGACGAGAATTCACGAGTAAACAGCGTAAATTCACGAGTAAATGGCACAAACTCACGAGTAAACAGCGCGAACTCACGAGTAAGCTACAAATCTCATGAATTAAACAGTGCAAACTCACGGTAAAACGACTGATTTCATTTCCTGGCAGGAAAAAAGGGCATTTACAAAGAAGCTAAAGGAGAAGGAGTTGATGTATGGATGCTAAAACCGTGTGAAATGCCTATGAAAATGCTCAAACTGGAGGCATTAAGCAGGAGGCTCTCAGCCAATCATCCAAAACAGGAAAGAATCAGGAACGACTTCCAGAAAATCCGTGCAGGATATAACGGGGAGCGGAGTATCGGAAAAGAGCTGAAGAATCTTCCGAAAGAATATTGTGTATTTCATGATTTGAGATTAAGTTGCGATGGGAGCCGATATTTTCAAATGGATTTCCTAATATTCACCCGGAATTACGGTATCATCATTGAAGTGAAAAATTTTGCGGGAACGCTCTATTTTGACCGCACCTATCCCCAATTGATTCGGACAAAAGATGGACAGGAACAGGCATATCTGGATCCGCTAATCCAGGTTGACGTGCAAAAATCCCGATTAAATGATTGGCTTACTTTTAACAATTTCCCCTCGTTGCCGATTGAAACGCTCATTGCCAATGCAAACTCGAATACCATCATCAGGACTACCCCAGGTTTTACCCCCATTTTCAAAAAAATCACGGGAAAAGAAACTCTATTAACCAAAATTCACACTCTTGAAGAAAAGTATCCTTCTGAGCTATTAACCCAAAGGCAGAGGAATAGACTTTCGAACACGATTCTGCATAAAAACACTCCTCATAATCCTGATATCCTCGAATTGTATCAAATTGATGAGCAAGATCTGCTCAAAAGCGTTCAATGTCCTGAATGCTCTGCTCCCCATATGCAATATCACTGGGGCAAATGGGCATGCAGTCAATGTTCTTACGCCGCGAAAGATGCCCACATTCAAACTCTTCGTGATTTTGCTCTCCTCATAAAACCCAATATAACAAATAAACAAGCACGGCTCTTTTTACAAATCGATTCAATTGATATCATGCAACGGATGCTATCTGCACTGGAATTGCCTTATTCGGGGCAATTTAAAAATAGAGTTTATAAACTTGATGGATTAATTCACGAGTAAACAGCGTAAACTCACGAGTAAATGGCGGAAATTCACGAGTAAACAGCGTAAACTCCGAGTAAATGACGCAAATTCACGAGTAAATGACGCGAACTCACGAGTAAATGGCGGAAATTCACGAGTAAACAGCGCAAACTCACGAGTAAAAACCCAAAACTAACGAAAAAATCCCAAAAACCATCGAATAAACTTAAATTCCCCCATTTAAGTAACATTCCGCAATATAGATTCGTAAATTATAGTAAGGTTGAGCGATAGTCAGCCAAGGATAGAAAGTAGTGAGGGCTTTGAAAGATTTATTGTATGCAAAGAGGATGGAAATGCTTCAATTAGTGGAGCGGCTAGTGAATATAGATAGTGGTTCTCATACGAAAAAGGGTATTGATGAAATTGGTTCGATTTTAAAAGCGAAATTTGAAAGTCTGGATTTTATTGTGAATACCGTTGAGCAACAGAATCATGGCAATCAGCTGGTCATCCAGCATCGTGATGCGCATCAACCGCGTATTCTGGTCGTCGCCCATATGGATACGGTTTTTCCGGAAGGCACAGCGCAAAAACGTCCTTTTAAAGTGAAAGGAAGTCGGGCATACGGTCCTGGTGTAGCGGATATGAAGTCCAGTTTGGTTGAGCTTTTTTATGCGATCCTTTGCTTGAAACAGACGGGGCAGACAGGCTATAAGCATATCCAAATCATTCTTAATAGTGATGAGGAGATCGGATCTCCGTCGTCCGCTTCACTCATATCCGAAAAAGCGGCCAATAAGAAGTTCGCGTTAATTCTTGAACCGGCTAGGACGGATGGTTCTCTTGTCACGGCAAGAAGGGGCTGCGGTCAGTTTAAAGTGGATATCGTCGGGGTGGCTGCCCATTCAGGAATCGAACCGGAAAAGGGACGAAGTGCGATTGAAGAATTGGCCCATAAGATCATTGCCTTACACCGATTGAATGATCAACAGAAAGGAATCAGCGTCAATGTTGGCATGATTGAAGGAGGTTCCGCTGTCAATACGATCGCTTCCCATGCGGCTGCTTTTGTGGATGTGCGGATTTCGGAAAAAAAACAGGAAGGCATCATCCTCCAGCAACTGAAAAAAATCTGTGCTGAAACCTATATTCCAGGAACGAAAACGACATTAAGCGGGAAAATGGACCGGTCTCCCATGGAAAAGAATGAGAAAACGAACTTGCTTTTAGAGACGATCCGTCAGGCCGGGAAGGAAATCGGCATCGAGATCACTGATACGGCCACGGGTGGAGGTTCGGATGCTTCCATCACGTCTGATTTGGGAATTGCGACAGTGGATGGGCTGGGGCCAATTGGAGGTAATGCACATAGTGAAGAGGAGTATTTGGAAATTCCAAGCCTGACGGAAAGGACTCTCCTATTGGCAACCGTCATTCAAAAATTATCAAAAATGACCTAGTGCACCAATTCCGATTAGACTGCTCATATTTCGCTTGTCATTAATGATGTTTATGATATATTGTTAATTGGGAAGCTAAATAAGAACAGAATTTATTGGAGTTGAATATATATGCTGCATCAGTTTTCACGAAATGAATTGGCAATTGGCAAGGAAGGAATCGATATTCTGAAAAATACGACCGTTGCTGTCCTGGGTGTTGGAGGCGTTGGTTCATTTTCAGCCGAAGCATTGGCACGTACCGGGGTAGGCCGTATTATTCTTGTGGATAAAGACGATGTCGACATCACGAATGTAAACAGGCAGATCCATGCTCTATTATCAACAGTCGGTCAACCGAAAGCGGAATTGATGAAAAATCGCATTCAAGATATCAATCCCGACTGCGAAGTGATCGCTCTTAAAATGTTCTATACAGAAGAGACGTTTGAAGAATTCTTCAGTTATGGCCTGGACTATGTCATTGATGCATCGGATACGGTCATTTATAAGATCCATGTGATGAAGGAATGCCTGAAACGGAATATCAAGGTGATTTCAAGCATGGGGGCCGCTAATAAAATGGACCCGACGCGTTTTCAAATTGCCGATATCTCCAAAACACATACCGATCCGCTTGCCAAGGTCATTCGTACTAGATTGCGTAAAGAGGGCATACCAAAGGGAATTCCCGTTGTTTTCTCCGACGAAAGCCCTATTGTCATTCGTGAGGATGTCCGAAAAGAGGTCGGCAATGATGAGGCAAAAATCCGTAAAGCCCAAATGCCACCGTCTTCGAACGCTTTCGTACCATCCGTTGCAGGTTTAATTGCAGCAAGCTGGGTGATCAATGATATATTGAAAGACATTGAAGTTCGCCGTGTAAATGATTGATAAAAAAAAACTGACTCTATAAAGGGTCAGTTTTTTTTGTCGAATAGTAGATATTCCTTTTAATAACTTTTTTATCCATATCATATAGACGGGGTCGAAAGAATGAGATACACTATTTTCAGAATATTGTTTTTATTCAGATATTCTGTTTATTTAAAAGAACACACAAAACAAGGGGGTTTCAAATGAAGAAAAAAAAGCTAGCAGGAGTGTTTCTATCACTTTCATTGGTTGCAGGGGCGCTGGCAGGTTGTAGCGGCGACTCGAAAACTAGCGGTTCAGGCGGAGGTTCTTCAAAATCGGATGACACAATCAAAATTGGGGCCAACCTTGAATTGTCTGGAGGTACGGCATCATTCGGCCAATCGGCTGCAGATGGTTTGAAACTGGCCATCGAAGAGATTAATAAAGAGGGCATCAATGGTAAGAAACTGGAAATCGTTAAGGTTGATAATAAATCAGATGCAGCAGAAGCTACAAGCGGTTCGATCAAGTTAGTCAGCCAGGACAAGGTTGTGGCTGTAGTCGGATCTGCGACAAGCACGAATACATTGGCACAGGTTCAAGTCGCACAAGATAATAAAGTTCCTCTACTCACACCAACTGCAACAAATCCCGACATTACCAACAAAGCTGGAAAATTAAATGATTATGTGTTCAGAACTTGCTTTATCGATCCATTCCAAGGTACAGTGGCAGCCAATTTCGCATCTGACGAAATTGGGGCAAAGACGGCTGCGATCTATGTGGATAGCGCAAGTGATTATTCTAAAGGACTGGCCGCGGCTTTTAAAGAAGCGTTCACTGCCAAGGGCGGTAAAATCGTAGCGGAAGAAGCTTATGTAACGAAGGATACTGATTTCCGCTCTACATTGACACGTATCAAATCCGCAAAACCGGAATTCGTTTTCCTTCCTGGTTATTATGAAGAAGTCGGATTGATCTTAAAACAGGCACGTGAAGACGGCATAGACCTTCCATTCATGGGCGGGGACGGCTGGGATTCCCCGAAGGTCGTTGAAATTGCCGGAGCGGATGCTTTAAAAAATACCTATATCACGAATCACTATTCCCCGGAAGATGAAGATGCCAAAATCCAGGATTTCGTTGCAGCTTTCGAAAAGGAATACGGTAAAACACCGGATGCCTTTGCAGCACTTGGCTATGACACTGGGTACTACCTGGCCGATGCCATCAAGAGATCTGGAGATGCATCCCCTGAAAAAATCAGAAAAGCATTGGAAGATGTCAAAGATCTTAAATTAGTTTCCGGAACACTGAACCTTGATGAAAATCATGATCCGATCAAATCGGCGACCATTCTGGAATATGTAGATGGCAAACAAACCTTCAAGACAAAAATCAATCCATAATACCTAACGTGGATAGGGGGCAAGTTCCCCCTATTCTATATTCACTTAAAAAACACCTTAACGGGGAGAGTGCAATATGGAACTGATTCAGCAATTGGTAAATGGCATTTCACTCGGAAGCATTTATGCTTTGATCGCGCTTGGTTATACGATGGTATATGGAATCGTCAAGCTCATAAACTTCGCCCATGGAGACGTATTCATGGTCGGTTCATTTGTAGGGTTTTACGCCATTACCGTAATGGACTTATCCTTCATCCCGGCTTTATTGATTTCGATGTTCACATGTGCCATCTTTGGCGTTTTAATTGAACGCATTGCTTATAAACCCCTTCGTAATGCAACACGGATTGCGGCCTTGATAACGGCCATCGGTGTTTCCCTTCTTATAGAAAATGGGCTGATTTACATCCGGGGCGCCCAGCCGGAAGCCTATCCAAATAATGTCCTTCCGATGGATAAACTCGATATATTGGGAGTTTCCATCAGCAGTCAATCGATATTGATCTTATCTGTTTCCATCATATTAATGATCATCCTACAATTCGTTGTCCATAAAACCAAAATCGGCAAAGCGATGCGTGCCGTTTCATTCGATTCCGAAGCGGCAAAGCTGATGGGAATCAATGTGAATAATACGATTTCAGCAACGTTCGCGATAGGTTCGGCCCTTGCAGGGGCGGCCGGTGTCATTTTTGGAATCTACTATATTAAAATCGAACCATTGATGGGTGTCCTTCCTGGCCTTAAAGCATTTGTTGCAGCCGTCTTGGGCGGCATCGGTATCATTCCGGGAGCGATGGTCGGCGGTCTGCTGCTTGGAGTGATCGAAGCTTTGGTCAGTGCAGCCGGTTACTCATTATGGCGCGATGGTGTGGCTTTCGTCGTACTTATCTTGATTTTGATTTTCTTGCCGCAGGGACTGTTCGGTAAAAATAAAAGAGAAAAAGTATAGGGGAGACATGGCGATGACTACTTTAAAGAATTCAAAGGGTTTTTGGCTCTCGATCGTGCTCGCACTTATTTTTTTCGGAATCATGCAGTACACCATTTCAAACGGTATCCTCAATCCATTTTATATCAACACGCTCATGTTCATCGGCATCAATATCATGCTGGCGACGAGCCTTCATTTAATCATTGGAATAACCGGGCAGTTTTCGATCGGACATGCAGGTTTTTTAGCGGTTGGGGCCTATGCCTCCGCAGTCATGACAATGAAGCTGGAACTTCCTTTCATCATAGCAATATTGGCTGGGGGCGTCATCGCAGCTGTTGCGGGTATGGTGATCGGGATTCCCAGCTTGCGTCTGAAGGGGGATTACTTGGCGATAGCTACCCTTGGATTTGGGGAAATTGTCCGGATCGTCCTTTTGAATATTGACTATGTAGGCGGGGCAAGCGGGATGCAAGTATCCCACCTGACCACTTGGCCATGGGTTTTTGCTTGTGTCCTGATCACCGTCTTAGTGATCAGGAATTTCACCAATTCGACTCACGGGCGTGCATGCATATCCGTAAGGGAAGACGAAACGGCGGCAGATGCGATGGGAATCAATACGACCTATTATAAAGTGGCGGCTTTCGTCATCGGAGCTTTTTTTGCCGGAATTGCCGGGTCGCTGTATGCCCATAATTTTTATATTATCCAGCCATCGAATTTCGGTTTCCTGAAATCCTTCGATATACTGATTTTCGTCGTACTTGGCGGTCTTGGAAGTCTTTCAGGCTCGGTTTTATCCGCAATTCTATTGACGATCGTGACGACATTCCTCCAGGATTATCCGGAAACGAGGATGATCATCTACAGTCTTGTCCTGATCCTGATGATGATTTTCCGCCCACAGGGTTTAATGGGAACAAGAGAAATCACATCATTGTTCAAACATAAAAAAGCGAAAGGGGGCAAAAAGGATGGAAGCCACAATACCGTTGCTTAAAGTGGATTCGGTGGGTATCCGTTTTGGCGGATTGAAAGCGGTGTCCGATGTGAACGTCGAATTATTTCCAGGGGAACTAGTTGGCTTGATCGGACCGAATGGAGCCGGGAAAACGACCTTCTTCAATTTATTGACGGGGGTGTATGTTCCTACAGAAGGAACGATTGCCTTGAACGGGGAAAATCTAAATAAGCAGCCGCCATATAAAATTACCAGGAAAGGGATTTCGAGGACCTTTCAAAATATTCGCCTCTTCAGTGAGTTATCCGTGATCGATAACGTGAAGGTTGCTTACCACTCGCTTGCCAAGCATGGAATGGCAAGCTCCATATTCCGGGTGCCGGGACACTTTTCCGGGGAAAAGGAAATGAATGAAAAGGCGCTGGAATTCTTGAGGATATTCAACCTTGATCATTTTAAGGATGAAAAAGCGAAGAATCTTCCATACGGACAGCAAAGGCGGCTGGAAATTGCCCGTGCTCTTGCCGCCAATCCGAAACTTCTTTTACTGGATGAACCCGCAGCTGGGATGAACCCGCATGAAACGAAAGAATTGATGAACCTCATTGCTTTTATCCGGAGGGAATTCAATCTTACCGTTTTGCTCATCGAACATGATATGTCATTGGTCATGGGGGTATGCGAGCGGATTTATGTCCTTGATCATGGACAGCTTATCGCTCACGGAAAGCCGGAAGAAATCCGCAACGATCCAAAGGTTATCGAGGCATATTTAGGGGAGGAGGTTTCCTGATGCTGAAAATAGAGGACATCAATGTTTATTATGGCAATATCCAAGCGTTGAAAGAGGTTTCCATGGAGATAAACGAAGGGGAGATCGTGACTTTGATCGGGGCGAACGGGGCGGGGAAAAGCACGTTGCTCAAGACGATATCCGGCCTGTTAAAACCAAAGCAAGGTAAAGTTCTGTTCGAAGGCGATCCGATCGGAGGAAAAGCAGCCCAGTCCATCGTGAAAATGGGCATATCCCATGTACCTGAAGGGCGCCGCGTCTTTGCTAACATGACGGTTGCCGAGAACCTGGAACTTGGGGCCTATTTGCGAAAAGACAAAGAGAATATTAATAAAGACATGAAAAAGGTCTATGAGTTATTTCCGAGACTGTTGGAGAGAATCAAACAGCAGGCTGGCACGCTTTCAGGCGGAGAACAGCAGATGCTTGCAATGGGCCGGGCTTTAATGGCGAAACCGCGTTTATTATTGCTCGATGAACCTTCGATGGGGCTTGCACCGCTTCTGGTGAAGCAAATATTCAACATCATCCAGGAAATCAGTGAGTCCGGCACAACGATCCTTTTGGTCGAGCAAAACGCCAACCTTGCCCTATCCATTGCAGATCGGGCTTATGTCGTTGAAACGGGCCGGATCGTCCTCTCGGGCAATGCGGATGAACTCACCTCAAGTGAAGAAATAAAAATGGCCTATTTAGGAGGCCATTGAACCGCCGTTTGGCCGTTTGAGTTTGTAGACCAAAGGAGTTGTATTTAAATTTCAGGCTTTGTTAAGCAGTATTTGTCGTTTTTTAGGTATAAAATATGGGAACGTCCGATTTGGACGTTCCCGTTCTTATTCCATTAATGGAATAACTGTAAAGCTAATGGAGCTTTTTTAAAAGCTGCGTTTTTCTGGCCAAGCTCCCTGCATTTTACTAAGGAATACAATTTGCCCAATATGATATGCGTCGTGCATGGCTAAACTCTTCAGTTCAAGCACTAATGGATTATCTCCTGGAATCTGTCTATACAAATCTTCATGTTCTGATTTTGCTAGTATTTTTCCAAGTTCACGATGAACATAAAAGTATTCTTGTTTTGTTTCCTTCCAATTTTCTAACGTCTCAGTTGGTAATCGAAATGTAGAGTCATTATTTTCTGCCTGTGGTTCATTCGCTGTTTCACCAAGAAATCGCATCAGATATCTCTTTTCAAAGAAAAGTAAATGACAAACTAATTCCCAAATGGAATTCATTGCCCCATCAGCTGGTTTCCAAATTGCCTGTTCAAAAGTGATGTCTTCTAGCACTTTTTCAAGTGGTGGAAACCAATCTTCTTCATCTAAGCAGCTTGCCCATTGTTGTGACAAAAGTGTCTTTACATCCATTTTCCATTCCCCCCAATTTAATCCCTTTGCTCAAAATTCATTTGCGGCGTGTTGTAGATAGCTAACTAACTAATTAAGGTGTCATGCCAATCTCTTGTTCAATTAAACTGCCCCTTTAACGGAACAAGGAATGTTCCGTTATTTGAAAAATTCTGACAACCTTAGTTTATTATAAGCTGTGTTAACTGAGAAAGAACAACTGTCTAAAACCATTTTCGTAAACGCCATTTGGCGTTTTTTTGATTGATATGCATAATATGCAGGGAGATGAAAGCAAGGGATATTCATGCATTATTTTATACATCCAGTATAGTATTATTCAATTTTGATATAGGAATTAAGACTAAAAAACAACGATAAAACTGGGTTTAATTCCCTACCAATATACTTGTGTTTTGGTAAAAATGGAAGTAATAG
>NZ_JANZMJ010000069.1:0-2815 GCF_025175645.1 Peribacillus aracenensis | reverse complement strand
CGATATGCTTCGGGGAGCTGTAAGTAAGCTTTGATCCGGAGATTTCCGAATGGGGAAACCCACTGTTCGTAATGGAACAGTATCTTTACCTGAATACATAGGGTACTGAAGGCAGACCCGGGGAACTGAAACATCTAAGTACCCGGAGGAAGAGAAAGCAAACGCGATTTCCTGAGTAGCGGCGAGCGAAACGGAATTAGCCCAAACCAAGAGGCTTGCCTCTTGGGGTTGTAGGACACTCAACATGGAGTTACAAAGGAACGGGGTAAATGAAGCGACCTGGAAAGGTCCGTCGAAGAAGGTAAAAACCCTGTAGTTGAAACTTCGTTCCCTCCTGAGTGGATCCTGAGTACGGCGGGACACGAGAAATCCCGTCGGAAGCAGGGAGGACCATCTCCCAAGGCTAAATACTCCCTAGTGACCGATAGTGAACCAGTACCGTGAGGGAAAGGTGAAAAGCACCCCGGAAGGGGAGTGAAATAGATCCTGAAACCGTGTGCCTACAAGTAGTCAAAGCCCGTTAATGGGTAATGGCGTGCCTTTTGTAGAATGAACCGGCGAGTTACGATTTCATGCGAGGTTAAGTTGATGAGACGGAGCCGCAGCGAAAGCGAGTCTGAATAGGGCGAATGAGTATGAGGTCGTAGACCCGAAACCAGGTGATCTACCCATGTCCAGGGTGAAGTTCAGGTAACACTGAATGGAGGCCCGAACCCACGCACGTTGAAAAGTGCGGGGATGAGGTGTGGGTAGCGGAGAAATTCCAATCGAACCTGGAGATAGCTGGTTCTCTCCGAAATAGCTTTAGGGCTAGCCTCAAGATGAGAGTATTGGAGGTAGAGCACTGATTGGACTAGGGGCCCCCAACGGGTTACCGAATTCAGTCAAACTCCGAATGCCAAATACTTATTCTTGGGAGTCAGACTGCGAGTGATAAGATCCGTAGTCGAAAGGGAAACAGCCCAGACCACCAGCTAAGGTCCCAAAGTATACGTTAAGTGGAAAAGGATGTGGAGTTGCTTAGACAACCAGGATGTTGGCTTAGAAGCAGCCACCATTTAAAGAGTGCGTAATAGCTCACTGGTCGAGTGACTCCGCGCCGAAAATGTACCGGGGCTAAACGTATCACCGAAGCTGTGGATTGACACCATTGGGTGTCAGTGGTAGGAGAGCGTTCTAAGGGCGTTGAAGTCAGACCGGAAGGACTGGTGGAGCGCTTAGAAGTGAGAATGCCGGTATGAGTAGCGAAAGAAGGGTGAGAATCCCTTCCACCGAATGCCTAAGGTTTCCTGAGGAAGGCTCGTCCGCTCAGGGTTAGTCGGGACCTAAGCCGAGGCCGAAAGGCGTAGGCGATGGACAACAGGTTGATATTCCTGTACCACCTATACATCGTTTGAACGATGGGGGGACGCAGAAGGATAGGGTAAGCGCGCTGTTGGATATGCGCGTCCAAGCAGTTAGGCCGGAAACGAGGCAAATCCCGTTTCCATTAAGGCGGAGCTGTGATGGCGAGGGAAATATAGTACCGAAGTTCCTGATTCCACGCTGCCAAGAAAAGCCTCTAGTGAGATGTAAGGTGCCCGTACCGCAAACCGACACAGGTAGGCGAGGAGAGAATCCTAAGGTGTGCGAGAGAACTCTCGTTAAGGAACTCGGCAAAATGACCCCGTAACTTCGGGAGAAGGGGTGCTTTTTAGGGTGAATAGCCCAGAAAAGCCGCAGTGAATAGGCCCAGGCGACTGTTTAGCAAAAACACAGGTCTCTGCGAAGCCGCAAGGCGAAGTATAGGGGCTGACACCTGCCCGGTGCTGGAAGGTTAAGGGGAGAGGTTAGCGCAAGCGAAGCTTTGAACCGAAGCCCCAGTAAACGGCGGCCGTAACTATAACGGTCCTAAGGTAGCGAAATTCCTTGTCGGGTAAGTTCCGACCCGCACGAAAGGTGTAACGATCTGGGCACTGTCTCAACGAGAGACTCGGTGAAATTATAGTACCTGTGAAGATGCAGGTTACCCGCGACAGGACGGAAAGACCCCGTGGAGCTTTACTGCAGCCTGATATTGAATTTTGGTACAGCTTGTACAGGATAGGTAGGAGCCTGAGAAGCCGGAGCGCTAGCTTCGGTGGAGGCGTTGGTGGGATACTACCCTGGCTGTATTGAAATTCTAACCCGCGCCCCTCATCGGGGTGGGAGACAGTGTCAGGTGGGCAGTTTGACTGGGGCGGTCGCCTCCTAAAGAGTAACGGAGGCGCCCAAAGGTTCCCTCAGAATGGTTGGAAATCATTCGTAGAGTGTAAAGGCACAAGGGAGCTTGACTGCGAGACCTACAAGTCGAGCAGGGACGAAAGTCGGGCTTAGTGATCCGGTGGTTCCGCATGGAAGGGCCATCGCTCAACGGATAAAAGCTACCCCGGGGATAACAGGCTTATCTCCCCCAAGAGTCCACATCGACGGGGAGGTTTGGCACCTCGATGTCGGCTCATCGCATCCTGGGGCTGTAGTCGGTCCCAAGGGTTGGGCTGTTCGCCCATTAAAGCGGTACGCGAGCTGGGTTCAGAACGTCGTGAGACAGTTCGGTCCCTATCCGTCGCGGGCGCAGGAAATTTGAGAGGAGCTGTCCTTAGTACGAGAGGACCGGGATGGACGCACCGCTGGTGTACCAGTTGTCTTGCCAAAGGCATAGCTGGGTAGCTACGTGCGGACGGGATAAGTGCTGAAAGCATCTAAGCATGAAGCCCCCCTCAAGATGAGATTTCCCATGGCGCAAGCTAGTAAGATCCCTGAAAGATGATCAGGTTGATAGGTCAGAGGTGGAAGC
>NZ_JANZMJ010000068.1:0-5082 GCF_025175645.1 Peribacillus aracenensis | reverse complement strand
GTTGAATGGAGCGCAAGTGCGAGACTCTTGCGGGAGCAGCGGGACAGGTGAGACCCCATAGGCGTTTACGCCGAGGAGGCTCACCGCCCGCCCCGCGGAAAGCGAGCATCTGGAGGGGAAATCAACCGCACCCTTTCCTTGGTAAATAGCAACAAAGTATGCGAAAACAGCCTAAAAAATAGATATTTAATGAATAAGGAGCTTAGAATATGAAGTGGGGCATTGGGTTTTTTCTTGCCATCGTACTGCTTACTGGGTGTAATAGCGGTAATGCATTTACTAAAATCAATAAAAATGAATCTTTCCTGGCGACTGTCAATATCAAGGATACCTCACTGACTTTCATAGATGAAAACTATCATCCATTTGCAAAATGGGATATTTCAGAACCATTTACCGGAGCCCTGCTCCTTGCAGACAAAGATACTATCCTGCTTTATGGAAAAGAGATGGAGAAAGTCCAAGTGTACTCTTTATCAGCAGGAAAATTGATAAACAGTTGGGAAATTGGCAAAGGGATCGTTAATATGCAGTTGTTACGTGATGGAAAAAGCATCGTGGCAGTCAACCAATCGAATCAATCCATTTATTTTTTAAATACAGATGGAGAGAAACAGGATATTGTCAAGGTTGGTAAAAGCCCCCTGACCGTTCTTCAAGGAGTGCAAGAGAATCGTTTGTATGTTATTAATTTTGGTGATACCAAATGTTCTGTGATAAACCTTGAAACGAAAAAGGTCGATTTTGAATTTCCCGTACATAGTTCCAGCACAGGCACATTGTTAAGGGAAGAAAAGGATGAAATATGGATCGGAGGACACGGTGATGGGGACAAAGTGGAAGAAGATCTATATATTTATTCGGCAAAAACGGGAGAGTTGAAGAATAAGCTGAAGGCTCCAACCATGCCGATAAAGTTCCTTGAGAATGCTGAAGGCATATTTGTCCTTAGTCATGGTACAAGCTCTTTATATAAATTGAATGATCAATATGAAGTAGTGAAAAGCAAAGTGGTCGGCGTTAACCCCTTTGAAATGGCGAACTTCAACGAAGATGTGATCGTGGCGGGTTATGATAGTGATGAAGTGTATGTAATGGATGCTGAAACAGTCGATGTTAAAAAAACGATCAAAGTCGGCGAAGGTCCGTTCCAATTGATGTTGAGGGAGTAGATGACATGCATGTTTACACCATTTTAGTCGTGGATGATGAGGAGGATATGCGAAATCTAGTTGAAATGTATTTGCTGAACTCAGGTTATCGATGCCTTCAAGCTGCGAATGGAAAAGAAGCTATTAGTATGGTTGAAACAGAGGAAGTGGATTTAATCCTATTGGATATCATGATGCCAGGTATGGATGGTTTCTCCGTTTGTGAAGAAATCCGGGAAAATTGGGAAATCCCTGTGATATTTGTCAGTGCGAAAGGTGAGGAATGGGATAAGGTGAAAGGGCTGAAGCTTGGCGGCGACGATTATATCGTCAAACCGTTCAATCCAGGAGAATTGGTCGCAAGGGTCGAAGCGGTATTGCGAAGGACAGGGAAATTATCATTGAATGAAGAGAGTCAAAACCATGTCCGGTTCGGTAAAATTAGCTTGAACTTACAATCCAGAACGGTTTTGGTCGAAGGGAAGCCAATCAATTTAACTTTGAAGGAATTCGAATTGCTGTTATTCCTCATGCGTCATAAAAGCCAGGCACTCAGTCGTGAACAACTGCTTGAAAATGTATGGAGCGGGGAGTATGGAGGATCTTTACGTACAGTGGATACCCATATCAAAACGTTACGAATGAAATTGCGAGCGGCCGATTACATTCAAACCGTCTGGGGAATCGGTTATAAGATAGAGGAAAAGAAATGATCAATAAATGGCGGACCCTTTCTTTTAAATTATGGCTCACCATCATCACCGCCATCATCCTATCCGTGCTGTTCGCTTATTCACTTTCTCAATATTATTATAAAAATCTATATGTGGAGAAGCTTAAAACGGATTTAGTCAATGAAGCGTCATTGCTAGGGGCGGATTACTCCGGCGGTGAAATCAGCGAAGATTTCAAGGAAAAAGTTGAATGGTTTAACAGTAAGAATGAGAGCGAGATCTTTGTCGTCAACAATCCCAGGGAATTGAGTGCCTGTCTGCCTTTTGAAATCAATTATGACACCCTTATTTCTGAAGAAGAACGGCAAATGCTTTTAGATGGGAAAGCAGTTGAAAAAGAGGGATATGAGAAAAGGTTTGAAAAGAACATCGTAGCAGCGATCATACCCTTGATTGACGAAAATCGGCTCGAAGGTATCATCTATACATATATTCCTGTAGATTCCATTACGGTCTTATTTAAGGAATTTGCCGCAAAATGGTTGGCGGCAGTTCTATTATTTTTGATTGTCGCGATTTTGTTTACTACGAAATGGTTGAAAAAGCTAGTCAGTCCGATTAAGGAAATCGAGACTGCAGCCCATCGTGTCTCAGAGGGGAATTATGACATACAGGTCGAGGTAAGGAGTCAGGATGAAATAGGGAAACTGGCAATGGCCTTTAATGATATGGCCAATTCCATCCAAATGGAAGAAGAAAGAAAAAAGGAATTTCTTGAAAATGTTGCACATGAACTCAGAACCCCGCTTAGTTACGTAAAGGGCTACACGCAGGCTATATTGGATGGTGTCGTGAAAAATGATGAAGAGCAACGGAAATACCTTCAACTCATTTCAAGGGAGGCTCTTAGGCTGCAGCGGCTTGTCGGAGATCTGATGGACTTATCAAAAATGGAAAGTGATCCATTCTTGTTAAATAAAACCCCAATTGCCTATGCGCAATTCATTGAAGATGTACTAGTGAAATATGAACCGATAATAAAAGAAAAGCATTTGGGCTTGCAGCTAGATCTGGATCCAGACCCGATTATTTTTGGGGATGAAGGAAGGATGGAACAGATCCTGCATAACATTATTGATAATGCCATTCAGTACACGGATTCCGGAGGGGCGATCCATATTGCCCTAATTCAGCATAAAGATGATTGCGAACTGCTGGTTACTGATACGGGTAACGGGATTCCGGAAGCCGATCTGCCATATATCATGAATCGTTTTTACCGAGTGAACAAAGCACGCAGCCGTTTTGATGGCGGGTCAGGGCTTGGACTGTCCATTGTCAAAAAATTGGTGGAATTACAAAATGGTAAAATCGAAATAGAAAGCAAGGAAAAAAGGGGAACAAAAGTCAGGGTCATCCTACCGATTATAAAAGAAGAATGGAATTCATAAAAAGGGGATACGTTCAAAAATGAAAAAAATCATGTTATTTTGCATGGCGTTAATTTTTTTGGCTGGATGCGGCAAGGAAGAGGAAATTCCGAAACTGTTAAATGTCGATTTAGCTGTCGATCCAATTCAGGGTAAAGTGAATGAGCCTGTGAAATTTCAGGCAAAAGTAACATATGGGGACGAAGCCGTGACAGATGCGGATGATGTCAGTTTTGAAATTTGGCTTGCGAATAGCGATAATCATGAAAAAATCGCAGTGAAACATAAAGGGAACGGCATATATGAATTGGAAAAGAATTTTGATGAAGAAGGAACCTACTATGTATATGCCCATGTAACGGCAAGGGATATGCACAACATGCCAAAGAAAGAATTCGTAATAGGAAAACCAAGCACTCCTGAACAAAATGGCGAAAAAAAGGAAATGGACGAGATGAATGATGAAGAAATGAAATGAAGAATGTACGATCGAAATCAAGACAATTCGGGTTTAAAACCGGATTGTTTTTTTGTTTGGAAAAATGTTCAAGACAATAGGGGGAAATGACAAATGTCGAAGTTAAACCGAAAAATTTGTAACATAAAAGTAAAGAAAGTCATAAAAATCAGGTTGGAAAGGATATGTCAAATAAAATTTATTAGTATTCAATGGAAATGGTTCTATGTAACTACCATTGACAAGAAATAAATGGGAAAATATGAGTATTTATACTACTGGCAGAAACATAGATAGTTAAAGCATTTTTGCAAGAGTTCTCTGAAACTTGAATCATATATATATTTTCATTTCCTTCCTGTGAATTTGTTGGAAATTGATGGAGCCTTTATTACAAAAAACGCATGTTATGATGATTCCAGAAGCAAAGCACAACAAAAAATGAACATCACAGGAGGAATTACGAATGAAAAAGAAAATGTTTATGTCAGCAGCAGCGGCTGCAGCAATTATATTCACAGGAGTAGGAGTTAACCAAGCTGAAGCAGCCAACTGTGATACTGTGAAACAAGTAACTTTTAAATCTACTAATAAAGAGGATATGCAAAAAGCCCTTAACCAATACCTAGCTAAATACAATATCACTTTACCTGCAGCGCAGGCACAACAAATGCCAGCTCAAACGCCAGCTCAAACGCCAGCTCAAACGCCAGCTCAAAAACCAGTCCAAAAACCAGTTCAGCAAGAAGCTGGAACAACGAACCAAGCAAAACCTGAAGCAAAACCGGTTACACCTAATAAATCAACTGATGAAAAACAAGAGACAAGCTCTGAATTAAGTGCATTTGAACAACAAGTTGTTAAATTAACAAATGCAGAACGTGAAAAACAAGGTTTGGCAGCTCTTAAAATCGACACTGAGTTGAGCAAAGTTGCACGTATTAAGTCTCAAGACATGAAAGATAAAAACTACTTTGATCACAATAGCCCTACTTACGGCTCACCATTCGATATGATGAAACAATTCGGAATCAGCTATACAACAGCTGGTGAAAACATCGCACAAGGCCAACAAACACCTGAAGAAGTTGTACAAGCTTGGATGAATAGCCAAGGACACCGTGAAAACATCATGAACCCTAGCTTTACTCATATCGGAGTAGGTTATGTAGAATCTGGTAACTACTGGACTCAACAATTCATCGGAAAATAATAGATTAATAGAAAAGAGCATCCCATTGACTGAACTGCACCCCAATTGTTAGACACATCTATCAATTGGAGGTGCAGTTTCTTTATGGCCAAATTTACAGCACAACAAAAAATACAAGCGGTACAGAGATATCTTGAAGGAACAGAGGGACATAAAA
>NZ_JANZMJ010000067.1:0-5165 GCF_025175645.1 Peribacillus aracenensis | reverse complement strand
GAAAACTTATCTAATAAACTAAATTAAGCAATAAATAGAAATAGGATTTCACTAATTTTGCAATGTTTTTAGATTTATAAAAGAAGCAGATTGTGAAGGATTGTACTTAAACTAACGGGTGCGTTAGCTGAAGATCGGAGCTGTCTTTAAGGCAGCTCTTTTCTTATGGAACTAAAGGGGTAGGTTTGTTGAAGCAGGTATTTGTAATAGAAAATTGAATAATTAGTTAAATATACAAAAAATGTAAAAGTTTTAGATTTGAGTTAATTAATATAAAGGAGGAATTAAATTGAGCGAACTTAAACTAATTAATACTTACAAAAATGAGCTTCAAAATTACTCTTTGGAACAGCTAAGATATAAATCTGAAGAAACGGTTTGGTCTATTGGGCAAATGTATGACCATTTAATCCTTGTTGCCCATGAGTATCTAGATAATATGGATACATGTTTCACCTTAAATGATGAACAACCCCTTGGGAAAACGGAGTTTGGTAAGCATTTATATAAGATTGGAGGGTTTCCACCAATTAAAATTAAATTACCGGACGAACTAAATACTCCACCTAATAATTCAGATAGAAAGGACGATCTTATCAGCAGAATGGATCAAGTAATTCTAAGGTTAAGCCAATGGGAATCGAAAGTGGATAATATTAACCCTAATTATAAAGTCGAGCATGGAGGGTTCGGATGGCTGAATGCAAGGGAATGGTATGATTTGGTTGGTATGCATTTTCGTCATCACTTGCGCCAAAAAGATGAGTTAGAACAAAAGCTTGTTAAGTGACGGGTGTTTAAGTTGAGGATAGGATTGTTTTGGCGATCCTGTTTTCTTATTCAAGTAACGGGTGTGTTAGTTGCATAAGGAACACAAAGGTGTTTTAACGTTGCAATGGAGATCGATCAAGAGATTTTGTCAAAAGGAGTCAAGCGCTTCATTCCATTCAGGATTGTTGGTTCCCATAGGAAGAGATAATCATTGAACACCAAAAAGTATGAATCTAGAAAGGTGAAAATTTATGGATAAAAAGGAACAAGTAACATTAGAAGTATGCAATGATAAAATATCTATAAACATTATGGGGATGAAGAAACTAGCATTTGTAGACCATACTCCTGAAATGTATGACCTAATCAAAAATGCAAGATTTAGAATTCCTGAAACCGAGGAAGCTAAAGAAAATTACAAATATCCGTATTCAAAGGAATATAAAAAAACATTACATCAGATCTCATTTGATTATTATTTCGGGGAAGAATTGCGGAAAGAAGCATATAGTAAGGATTATATAATTGAGCATCTTGATAATGATGGATTTAATTGTTCAATATCAAACCTTTTTTTATTGAAGAAAATTAAAAATACTTATAAAGGCTGGAATTTTGACAAGGTAGTAGATAATAGCAAGCATATTGCATCGCTGAAGATATATCATGTTTTAGAAAATAGAACATTTCAAATAACCATTGCATTCAATGCGTTATACCACAATGATCACACTGGAAAGTCACTTGAAAAAATCCGATTGCTCTATCCGTATAATTATGAAATTGTACTACAGGATGCTGAACAGATAATTGAAGCTATATCAAATAGAGAAAATATCAACTTCGAAAGATGGAAAGAAATCTACAGGTTTAAAGATATTCGTATCGAGTATGCACCTGAATTACAATTAACGGAAGAAGAGGAGAAACTACCACCTGGTTCAATGTTGATAAAAGATGGTCATTGCTATTTTCTTGTTGGGAAAACTGACACTTCAGTTGGACTCATCACCTCGATACCATATGATAAAAATTGGAACATGGAATGAATAAAAGTGCTTAATGGTCCCACTTTTTAATCAATAATTAATTTTTGTTCTTTTATGAGTTCTTGGTTAACCGGTCGCACGAAAAAGCCATGAGGAACTTATCACTCATGGCAGCCATTTTTTTATTTTGTTGTTAAGATTTCTTAAAGATTATTTAAATCTATATTCCCATAAATATCATTGCCCTTTGCTTTTTCTTCTAATTGTATTTCACTCTTTGTTTCTGCACCTTCCTCTTGGACTAGCTTCTTATCACGCTCATTTTTAATTTCTACCTGTTGAGGACTACTCCCAGTGTCTGCAAATGGATTCACAGGTCCTCCTATGCCGTTTTGGGCAGCTTCAAAAATAAAGGTGTTTCTCATGACTTCTTTTTGTATTTCCGGTGCTAAAAAATCCCCTGTGCCGTAAAGGTCAATTGCATGGTAGATCAAATTTCTTATTGCTATGGTCATATTGGATTGATTATTTAGCCATTGAAAAAACTCGTCTGTTTCAGTTAGTTGGAAACGACAATTGATCGCTTTCTTTTTTTCTTCTGCTTTCATAGAATCATCATTCCTTTTTTACCCTACATTTCTAATTCTTTTGAATAGAATAGGTTTCTGTTTAAATTGTTTAATCCATCAACATTCATTGTGACTGCATACTTTTGTGGAATCCATAAGAGTTTAGCATTTTGTGATTCAGTATAGTTGTTTAATTCAGCATACATTTCATCCTTGAACTCTATACTACCTCCACCATATACAGTAAAAATTTCTGTTTCATTTGACATATCTCTCGCATTTTTAGTAATAATGCTATCTAAAATCGAATCAGACTGTTCTAAACTAGTTTCTGCTAAAAATGTTTTCGCTAGCTCACTATCCTTTGGATATTCATTTGGTTGCTCGATATACTTACTAAACTGCTGACGGTTAATACTTAATCCTTTACGTTCATCTTTCAATAATTCAATTGCTGCAGCTATAGCATGTCCCATTCCTTGACGTTCACCTGAACAACGATCCGAAACTGGGTTTACTCCATTTGTAAAAATGTATTCTGTGGTTCCTGAACCAATATCAGTATGCATGATTTTTTTATCCGCAAAATCTTTTCCGGTCCAATTCAATTTATAATTCTGATTAAACTCTTTAAACATTTCATTTTCGCCCTCTAAAATAGCGTATAATGCTGGTACTCCTTCTTTCATTACTTTAACTCTTTCAAAAGTAACGTTTACAGTAACTTGTTTATCTCCTAAAAACACAATGACGATATGCGTATTCTTCGTGAATCTTTCTTCTAAAAACTTCGCATTTACCGCATTATGCTGACTGGCTGGAATCGCTGTACTCATGAAAACATTAGTAGAAAGCACTGGCCGAACTTCACTATTTAAAGCGTACTCTTTTTGGACTGTACGGGCAGCTATAAATCCTAATGATCCAATCAACATAAAATCCTCTTCGTGTTTTTCACCTGATTCAATATCCATATTGTATAAACCGCTTTTACTTACATTGGTTGCTTTTTTACCAATGGCATATAGCCCACTTCTTTTTATAGCGTCACTTGTGATATTTACCACTAGGTTATCCAAAAGCCCCGTAACGTTTTTTTGTAAATCCAGCTCTTGAACCTCCGGTTTTCTGGTTAATCTGCGATAAGCTGATTCAATTTTATAAACATCTGAATTAGGATTTTCAGATTCACGGATTTTCATTTTATCGTTTCCAATATCATTTGCTAAAAAAGTAGTGAAATCAGTTTTCGTTTCAATATTCGTAACCATTTTGCATTCCCCTTTTCTTTTGCTTTATTAACTATCTTTATAATATATTTTTTTAAAGCAAAATGCAAGCATTTTGCAATCATTAATAAAGTCATTTTAAAAAAATTTATTTTTTTGTTTAATTGCTATCTTTTTGCTTGCAAAAAGGCATTTAAAACAAGTTGAATTAAGATTATTTTTGGGTTTTAAGACTTTAAATATAAAATTGCTTGCAAAAAGAAAGCAACAAGATAGAAAAAAGGAAGGGGTTTCCCCATTTCCCTTTTTCCTCTTAGAGAGATAGTTGATAGGCAAGATACTTAGCAAACCAATGAACAACCATCGATATGCTGAAAACGTCATACGCTACAATAAGCATTGCCTGCAGAAGATCGCTTTCGATGTAGTTTCATGACTGGAAACATAAAAAAAGACCTAAAGATTGGTTTTTCTTCAGGTCTTTTTTATCGTTAAAATGCTATCTTAAATTCAGTATAATAGATATACCGGAGAGCTTAGAAGTGTTGGCCCACTTCATAACTGACCTGGAGATTAGGGGAATTAATCGCCAGGTCGCTCTCTATTTTTGTTAATTTCTCTAAGTGTTCATAACCTTCCTTTGTTATTAAAAGGGTACTACCTTTCATTTCAACACTGCCTTTTAATAGTAAATCAGATCCCCGTCTCCAAAGCAGATAAATGTATTTCGGATTCATGCCTAATTTTATACTGGCTTCTTGGGCAGTCATGATTTGATCCCATATTTGAATACTACCACCTCCGATACAAAAATGGGGAGTGCCACTAACTAGCCCATCTAGTAAGAAATATAACACAGAGTTTGTCTATTTTCCTTCGGAATTTATCTGCCAATTCCACGTTTTCTCTGCTGCTGTTGCTTTTTAATTTCCTCTTGCCGTTGCATTTTCCTTTGAATTTCCCTTTGTTTTTCTGCATTTTTCCCAAGACTTCCGTAAAAAATATTGCGATCTTGTTTGAGCATAGACAACTTAGAATAAAGGCTAGATTCATCAATAATATTGTATTGCTTTTTTAGATAATTCATATTTCTTTTTGCAGTATCATACTGCTTAAATTTCGAATAATTTTCTTGTTTGAAAAGAGTTTTATCTTCGCTTGCTTTATATTCTTGTATCAATGGATAACTACTTTTATAAACAGCAAAACAATCTTTCATTTTATCCAATTTGTAAATTTCATCATCAAATAAAGTAAGCTGTTTTTCAAAGTTTTCGATTAAATGATCTTTCTTTAATTCAACCTCATTAAGTTCATCCAGCGTGATATTTTTTTTATACAATTGGCTGCTGATTTCATTTAAATAGTTAATATTCTTTTTCGTGGCCCATTTGCTTAATCCTTTATTATTTTTAAATTTCGCTTGTGACTTGTCGATCCATTGTTTATCAATTATTGACTGCTTAACCGGAACAAATTCTTTATTCTCAATCCTATATTTTATCGAGGATTCTAAATAATTTATTCCTAATGTTTTTGTTCGCATAAACTTATCTGATTTTGTATTTTTAAAAGATAAATATTTTCCTTGTTTGCTTTCATATCCC
>NZ_JANZMJ010000066.1:0-5883 GCF_025175645.1 Peribacillus aracenensis | reverse complement strand
AAATATAACATATTACTGTTTTGAATTTCAAACACAATAAAAAAACCCCTGCTTCACAACTTGTTAAAAATTGTCACGGGGTTCTAAAATTTCTGCATAAAATTACTACTGTTCACTTGATTTTAATAGATTACTAAACCTATAATAGAAATATCAAATATGAACGGAAATAAAAAAGACTTTCAGCGCGTTTAGAAGTGCGACCAACACATCTAAACCGTTTACCCTAACCTGACTAGGGAAACACTTGCCAAAAGCCTTTTAAATACTTTATTAATGTGTATCTTAATTTATTACATATCTATATATTGATATGTCTTTATTTTAAAACATATTAAAAGTATTTTCAAGTCTTATACTTATTTTTTTAGGCACTGTTTCCTTGTTATTTTTAAAAGGGAGTAGTGTCTTTTTCCTTTCCGAAAAGGAGAAAAATAAAATGATGCTAACTGCGTACAATTTGGATGTACAAAGATACATTCAAGGTATAAGGCATAATACTGAACAAAAGTATATGATACTTAATTCAATCGAACAGTCAGTAATTAAATCTGGCAAGAGTTTTAATAAACTATTCCCGAACAAACAATACTTAGTTTTGGAGAAAATTACATATCTATTGAGTGGCTGCGGTATTTGGAAAATTGGTGCCGATAAACTTGCTGAAGATATTGGTGTATCAGTAACAACTGTTTATAACGCTGTAAAAGCAATAAAAGAAACTGGAAAAATTATTGTTGGTCGTTTAGCTGATCATAACGCTGGGAAGTACATATTTGTTTTAAAATCTCATCCCAATTTTAAAGAAATCTTGAATAAAGTCTTTTTCATTGATGAGTTGCCAGAAGAAAAGCTAAATGAAGAAATAAAAGAAAATGAGGAAAAAACAGAAGATAATAATGCTTTTGGAGAACTTACTGTAGGTCATTTTGTAGGTCTTGAAGACGAACAATCCTTTGGGAGAGTAAGTACAGAGGAGGAAAAATCGAGTTCTAACAATAATAACTTCCTTAGTTCTAAACAAGAAAAAAATAGTATTAAGGATTCCATAGAAAATGAATTATTAAACGCAGCTAAAGAACAAAAAGAGGACCAACATATATCACTATATTATACTAATAAATTCCAGTTTGAATTATATCAAACAATTAAAAAACATACATATCATGAAAAACTAAAAGATCATGCTTCTGTACTTGGATTACGTATTGGAAGTAACGCAGATAAAAAATCTTTAATCTTAGCAATTCAAGCAATATGGAAGATTGAAAAACACTTACGCAAGGGAGGAATAATTAAAAAATCTATTCCTGCAATGTTTTCCGATCTCTACTCTGACTTACTAAAATATCCACGTTCACATAACAAATCAAAATCAGATGAATCACAATCTTCCAGTATTGCATTTGTTAATTGGTTGGATAAAGATTTAAGCAAATTATCTATTGAAAAACCGATTCAAGAATCAGTGCCAGCCATTATTGCCCCTGATTATGTTTCGTCATCTGAAGAATTGGATTCAATGGGTATATATTAACGATCCCCTTTATTATCTCTAAGAGCCATTTTTACGCCGGGAAATAAAGGAGTTAATATTTAATTGCCTACCTTGCTTAAAGTCGCTTAAATCCTGAATTTTAAGATGTTAACACTTATAAACTTTTAACTTAACTACATTAAATCGTGAAAGAACCTATATAAATCGAACGAATGTACCTGTTGAACGGGTATTTATTGTTGGAGAGCAATTCTTAATACTTAGACAAGATTCATATAGAAGTGTCAAATTTGAACATATTCAAGGTTTTAACTTGAATAAAGAAAAGGTTATATAATTAATTGGGATGTATATCGGCTTGTACGACCCAGGTAACATTATCTAAATGCTCTTTAAAAGCCATATAAGCCCCTCTAAGTGACTTTAATTCATTTATGGTATTAAATTAGCAAGGAAGTATATTAAACGCTTAAACGAGTTACTTCGAGCTTCTTCGATAGATTTCATAAAAGTCTTTGTCTAACAATCAAAAGTTATTATTATTCATAGTTTGCACAAACGTTTCTCCTAAATAAAATGTTATCCTAAAGGCTAAGGCAGGGTTAACCCTGCGAACATGTCTTTAGTACATATAGCTTCAAACATACCTTTTAATGAAAAATATTAATACTAATAATTATAAATACTGTTCGGGAATCAGTTCAAAAATGTTCGTGTTTTTCTCCCTTTACACTTACAAACACACTTGCAAGTGTGTTTTGTTGTGCATAAAAAAACGCCTATCTAATTTTAATAGACGAATTTTTTTATTAGTTTTTTTATATTATTTTCGCCTTCCAAAATCAATGGTGGATGAACCGATTGCACCGAGTGAAAAAATAATAACGACAATGCCCAGGACGAATTGAATTAAAATAAATGCGAATGAAACTGTAAAGGTCAACAATTTTAACAAAATATAGATTGAAAATCTCAATGTGCTTAATAAAGCTCTCATAGATGTTTTCATAATAGTCCCCTCCTTTACAGTTCCATTTCGTCTATTTGTCTTTCCTTCCTTTTTTCTTGAACCCTGCCTGTTTCTTTACTAGCCATATTTTTTACAATACCCAAATCAGATGTTGTTTGAACACTGTTCCTTGTATCGTCAATGTCAATTCGGTCCGGTACTCCATCATTATCTAAATCCCTTTCCTTTGTTCTTTGTAAATAGCTATCCCTTAATTCTCGGTCTCTTTTTATTGTCAGATCTAATGTATCGGAGCCTAATCTCTTTTCTATTTCTTTAGGCTGGATTGCTGCCACGTTCTTTAAAAATCTTTGCTTATATTTAGATTCAAACAGTCTTTCGTAAGAAGGAAATTCTACTGTATTAAAATCATATTGCTTTAATGTGTTTTCAGGTATATTTTCTAATTCAGCTAATCTTGCTGGATCAATGTCATATACAATATTACCGCCAGAATCTTTATATATAACTTCACAATAATGTTGCTGAAATTCGCATAATTTTTTATAAGCAAGTTCAATGTTATCTTCTTCCGTTCCTCGAACTCTCTCAATACGCTCATTTTTTTCAAACTTTTTTTCAGGCAAGATTAAAAACACTCCTTTCTTTTTATTTTTATGGTCGATACTTTAAAGTATCACCTTGACAGTTGTTTAGTACGATTTTTGTCTTGATTCTTATTATCTTCTTTCAATTTTGTATCTATTTCTTTAACAGCACGTAATGAATATTCTTGAGGTTTTACAGCTTTATTTTGACTTTGTTCTGCTGGTTTCTCTTTTTGATTTTGAGGTTGGATTTGTTTTCCTTTTCCAATCTTATTTTCAGGATTTTCTCTTTGGCCTTGCTTCATTTTTTCTAGATTATCTTCAACGTTGCTTAAAGTGTCCATATGAATTTTTCCTTTTGGAGTATCACCCAAATTAGATGTATCCATATTTTCATGGTACAGCTTACTTACTTTACTTATTGATTCATCCGAAAACGATTCTGCTAGTTTATCAAAATATTTCGATTCTTTATGAGATGAGCTGTCAGCATAAAAATTATCTAAACCTTCTATTTGCACTTTATTTAATTGTTTAAATAAATCTTTTTCTTTAGGAGTTAATTGTTTATAAATATGATCTAGTTGTTGTTCTTTTGAATCAAACTCTTTTATTAATGGTTTATCAGTCATATCTTTGTCAATTTTCTTTTCTCCAATAAATTGAGAATCTAACGCTTTTAAATGCAAAAAATCCTTATGAGCTTGTGGATCAACTTCTTTTAAATGATTCAAAAATTTTTCATTATTCCATTCAACTTTATTGCTGGATAATCCGTAATTTTCTTGTAGGACTAATGCTTCAGCATATGCAGCGATTGGTTCTATATTTTTAATCTTATCACTTGGTTCAATTTCTAAGTCTTTTTCAACATTCTTTCCCTTTTTTACTTCTAAATTTTTACTCTTTTTTTCCACAATATTTTTTAAAGACTTTTCAATAACATTTGCATCTTTAGCAGAAAAGAAGAATGAAAAGTCATCCTTTTCATTTTTGACAACAGAGAAGTCAACACCTAGCTTTTTAAATTCTTTGACATAATCATTCATTTGTTCTTTATTCACGTTATCATCTAATGCCATTACGCCTTCTTTATGTTTTTTTACTAAGTCTTTTATTCTTTGTTGACCTTCTTTGGTATTGTCTTTGATAATATATTCTCGATTTTCCGAGTTTTTTTCAAACAGTCGAGATATAGATTCCAGTATTTTTAATAATACTTCCCCTGAAAGTTTCGTACCTTGAACTACAATTTCCATCCCCACATGTGTAAGTTCATCTGCATTCGCCATTCTTTCCACCGTCCTTTTTTCTTGTAGTTATTCCTTTTAATTATACCATATTTTGGATGTAAATGATATAATTATCTAACACTAAATATGGGCGAAAAGGAAAGGGCAAGCTACGGGAGTGTGACCACACTCCCCAAAAACTACGTTTTTGACTTGGTAGGAGATTCCTACAACCTTTACAAATATAAATGCTGTTGTTTTTCCAAAACAAACAGCAATATTTGTTGTCGCTTCGCTCGAAATTTATGTAAAAGGTTAGGTGAAAAATTAATGGCTAGAATAAAAACTGATTTAAAAATTTCTCTTTCCAATGAGGATAAAGAATATATAAAAAAAAAGTCTGATGTATTAGGTTTTAAAACTGTCTCTGCATTTTTAATTGAGAGTGCAAAAAGCCATTTTAGATTAAATTTAGATATGAGCGTTTACAGGAATTTAGCAAGAGAAATTAATTACATTGGAAAAAATATAAATAGCTTAATCCGTAGGATTAATACTGACGGAATTTATTCAGATAGTGACATTGATTTTTTAAAAACAAATCAAAAAATAATTATTGATCTTTTGAATAAAGAATATGATAGACTTCTCAACTTGAAGAAGAATTTTAACAGTGAAAATTTAAGTTTAAATGACAAGGAAAATTTAATAAAAGCATTGCAACAAAATCAATTAGAAGTACCAAAAAAGGTTGTTTTAGAGGAAGTATATGAACAAATAAAAGACGACATTATTTATATTGTTAGTGAAATCGAAAAGTCACCGAAACAGGATAAAGATATTGAGGATTATGTTTGGGAGTATTTATATGGAGACACAACTTTTTCACTGGATGATGAAAGGCTTATTAAATTTGCAAATGACATATTTATATATACTCAAAAATTGAAAATGAAACTTGCAAAATTAGATAATATTTTTGATGATGATGATTGGTTTTCATTTAAAGAAATATTAGATGAATACGAAGTTTATTAAGTGGATTTTTTAAGGAGGTATCCATGTGTCAATTGTCAAAATACAACAAGTAAAAGACCTGAAAGCTGTAATAAAATATAGCCTTCAGGAACACAAAACAAATGAAGAATTGGTAACCTCTTATGAATGTGATGTTGAAACAATTGAAAGGGATTTCAAACTTACTTTACTTGATTACAATGAAAAAAATAATAGTAACAAAAATGTATCAGCAAGAATGATAATTCAATCCTTTGATAGTGATGATAATTTAACGCCTGAACAAGCACATCAATATGGTGTTGAATTAGCAGAGAATTACTTCAAAGGTAAACATCAATACACTGTTATTACCCATATAGAAACAGAGAATCTTCATAACCATATTATTTTTAATTCGATTAACTTTGAGGATTTAAAAATGTTTGATAGCAACAGGCAACATTCACTGTATGATTTAAGAAGGGAAAATGACAAAGTATCAAAAGAACATGGCTTATCTATTATTGAACCGGAAGGAAAGAAAAAGAATAAATCTTTAGCGTTTAATGAGTATGTTTTACGGGCTAATAAGAAATC
>NZ_JANZMJ010000065.1:0-6004 GCF_025175645.1 Peribacillus aracenensis | reverse complement strand
GAGAAGTCCTCCTTGTTTGATGCTGGGTCAATGGTCGTTGACACTCATGCATCATACAAGAGGGCTCTTTTTCTTTCAAGACCTCGAACATCCTTCTAACAGGAATGCTGCCCCTTTAGTTCCATAAAAAAAAGCTGGCTTTAAAGACAGCTCTGATCTTCACCTAACGCACCGTTAGTTCACTAAGAATCGCTATTTACATTGAAGGTAAATATACTCTCCATTCTTTCCAAGCTTTAAGATAGCCACTTAAGTCATGTGGGTGAACCCTAATACAAACACCTATACGTGTGTATAATTGAAAAATAACTTCCTCCAAAAGCCTTTCTATATTAAAGGGGATATCTTGAGTTAATAATGAGAAAGATGACAACAGCGTATCTAAATTTAAATCGTCTGGAGAAGCGCAAAAAGCATACGTGAAATCATAAATTTTTGGACCGATTAAAGGCATAGGGTCAATAACCCCATTTAATTTGTTGCCCTTATATACAAAATTATGAACACCAGCATCTCCATGAAGGTAATACTTCTCTTCTTGATGTTCGTATGTTTTCAATCTATTAACCAATAGCTGTACTTTTTTATGATCCTCACTTGGTAATAAATTGCCTATATCCTCTTGGGCGAATTCCAAACTACTTAGATTGAAGTCCGCCCATGAATTTCTATGTATTCCATTTACTCTTCCCCAGTTTTCATTGTTTACTTTTTTGTATTTATTTAATAGTTCCTTAATTAAAATAGTCATCCATTCTATTTTAGTACCTCGATTAAAATGAGTTTCTCCAGAAATATAAGAGTATACTATAAATTCTTTTTTCTCGTCTGTATAAAGTACATTGGGCAACAAATTTACATCTTTATAAGTAAGGAGAAAAGCCTCTGTTGCAGCTATTAATTTAGGTTTGTCTATTTTAATTACATATTTTGGTACACCGTTATTATATAGGGTATATAGAATTCCATTTGTAGTACCACTTTTTAATTTCTTTATGTCTATATCATCATTTATTATTATTCCTTGGTTTATAAGACCATAAAAAATTTCATTTATTTTCTCCATTTATTTAGTCCTCTCGATTAATTTTGGTAAGTATTTATACTATGTAAGTTCGCTCTTCTTATGGAACTAACCTGCCCCGGTAGTGCCATAATAAAAAGCTACCTTAAAGACGCTCCGATCTTCAGCTAAAGCACCCGTTAGTTCTATAAGAAAAGCGAACCTTATTCAAGAATCGCGCCCGATTGTTGAAGAACAATTAGACGATATTGTTGTTCTCCTTTTTTCCGAATAGTACGGATGTAAAGTAAGTAAATATAGCTGTTAGTAGACCTGCACTAAACAGTATGCTTCCAGTAATTACAAAGTTATTTATATAAGTCTTAACAATCATGTTGTATTGGTCAGTATCAGCGACACCATTTCCGTGGTTAAGAACCCAAGAATCCCCTAGAGCAGTTCCAAAAGAAATACTTGAAAACATCAGAACTAATCCTGCTATTGCTAATAAAGATGAAATAATACTTAATCCTTTAGTATGTTCATTTAACAAAACAGATCCCCCCTAAACTTTATAAATCCTTAAAGCGCGCCTTTTAATTGAATAACTGAGAACTTCTATTAGCTGGTTAGGTTTAAGTACATTTCTTCACAAAACTCACACCTATATTAACATAAATATCCAATTTTGTTTTGAAGTGTTATTCCATTAAATGGCCCAATTGTTGAACAACTCCATATGCACTCTTGAACTCCCTCAGTTTAATACGATTTCCTCACAAATACTCGCTTATTCGCAGGATTTCATCACCCTTGATTGTAAGGTCACGGTTAAATGGAGTGATTTCAGGACATAAAGATTTCGTGAAGGCATAGTTAAATAAAGGAGCTGTACAACACTCCACATTTTACCATATAATGTACATTCTCCACGCCGCCCCTGGAGGCTTTCCCTCCCATGTCTCAACGGGTCAATTGCCCTATCATTCCTTCGTCATGCCTATCCAAGGGGTGAAGGCCAGTTATGCTATCCTGATGGGTCGGTGCCCTTTTGTTCAAGAAATCTGGTACTCCGTACATATTTGAAATCCTACGAATAAGCCAACATTCGTAAATAGAAAAAGTCTATGAAAATTAGTTTTTGAAGGTTCCCTTCGAGAACCCTATTAAAAAATCCCCCTTTAAAACTACGCAACCAGTTCAGTTATAGGTTGAACTTTATCTGCACAATAAGACTCGTTTCTGCGTGCTATTCCAACAAATATCCTGGCTAGCTTACCTACCAATTTCATAATCGATTTCATTTTCTTCATTTTTTTCACCTTAACATTATGGGTGTGAATGGCTCGAAATTCCGTGTTATTCATCACAAGGCTCATGGTGGCTAAGTAAAGGAAACGCCTTAGCCTGGATCGCCCTCGCTTAGAAATGACAATTTGGCCTTTCCACTTTCCAGAGCTTGCTTCAGCCAGATGCAACCCAGCGTGCCGAAGTAAAGAATTACCGTGTGAAAAACCACTTAGATCTCCTGCTTCACCTAATATTCCGGCTAAAGAAATTTCACTAATTCCCTTAATGGCAAGCAGCTTCTTGGCAAAAGGTATTTGTTTTAATACATCCTTAACCTCTTGTTCCACTCTATCGAGTTGTAAGACTGCGAGATCATACTCCTCTAATAATTGTTCCAAATGAAATTTATACGCTTCAAGAGCCTGTCTTGTGCCGACAGATTTCCTAGCTAACTGAAGAAGTAATTGAGCTTTCCTTAATCCAGGCTGTCTCTTCATTATTGATTTCCATCCTGAAACAACATCATCAGGTTTCAGGGAACGCAGTTCCATTGGAGATGGAAATAAACGAAGTGTGGCAATAGCCCCTTTAGCAGTAATGTCTTTAAATACTTGCCTGAGTTCTGGAAAGACAATATCAACCCAACGGTTTAATTGATTAATCGTGCTAACGAGTCGTTTAACTACCACATCACGGTTAGACATAAGGACTCTAAGTATCTCAAATGATTCTGAAGTGTTCCTGACAAAGGCGTAGTAACCGTTCTTCACCATATCAGCGATGACCAGGGCATCTTTCTTATCACTTTTCGACTGAGTATTATCACGGTTTTCTTTATTCCTTTTTACTAAGTGGGGGTTTACCGTTACTACCTCAATTCCTTGTTTAAATAGCCATTTTGAAAGATTAATCCAGTAATGTCCTGTAGGTTCCATTCCCACGATGGCTGCATCCAGTTTATTTAATCTTTGAAGCTTATCCATACATTTTAATAAACTAGCAAATCCATCTTCATTATTTTCAAATGCAAGTGGATCTCCGACTACAATTCCACGGAAATTCACTGCTCTAGCCACATGAAATTGTTGGGCAATATCCACTCCAACAACAAGGTGTTTATCGGAAATTCTTTCTATTAGTTGATTTTGTTTATCTTGCATTTTAAACTTCATATTAGGGTTCCTCCTAAAGTTTTGAGTTAGAGTGGTGTCTTACTCATATCTTACTGAGGAGCCCTATTTTTTTCAAAGCTGAAAAATAACGAACTACAGGAATGCTATCCTGCCCCGTTAGTTGAAGAACTTATTAATGTTCCTTTGGATTTGTTATTTTGTTTTCAATAAAATATTCAGCCTCACCATTAATAATTTCTATGTAATTACGCTTTTTAAAAGGTTTAGTATGTTTAAGAATTCTTCTAAGACTCCCTTTTACAACAGTTTTTTTATTTGGAACATCTACAATAACAGTCAAATATACCTTTTCGTTATGTTTTACTACTCCTGTTACTTGACCTTTTTCCAAGTCAACTATATAGTCTGGGACAATCTTCAATTGGGAAAATGATGTCCATCCTGCATTTTTAGGTTTTATTCCAAACAGCAAAAATAACATTTCCCTATACAATTCATTAAATTTATTCATATACATCCCCCCGCAATAACTTCATCAATCCAATATTCAAGATGTACCCGGAATTTCCCTGCTTGTGCAACTAACCTGCCCCGTTAGTGCCATAAGAAAAAGGCTGCCGCAGCAACCCTCGGTAATGAACTAACGCACCTGTTAGTTTTATAAGAAAAGCAAACCTTATTCAAGAATCGCAGCTGATTGATGAACAAAAAAATCCTGCGCATCAACACAGGACCTTTGATAAAACATTTTAAAAACGATCAGGCTTTATGTAGTAAACAACGTTCCATTTAGTGCTTTAACGTACCTAGTTGCAGATTTTTGAACTTGGTTATGGGCTTCTTCTTTAATTACTCGGTGAAAAGCGTCATATAACCGACTAAACTTAAATTCATTAACCCGATTTGCGATTCTTTCTACAGTTACACTGGGCATTGGGATGAAGTTTGGATAACTATACATAAAACTTACCCATTGGCGATCAGCAACGATCCGAATGATATCCCCAGTCAGTAATATTCCGTTCTGGCTGAATCCGTTTTTCCATTCTAAAACGGTGCCGCCTTTAAAATGTCCACCAATTCTCTGAAGTATGACACCTTGCTGTAATTCAAGCGATTCTCCAGACCAGAAAATGATTTTTTCGCTTGGCCTCGTTACCCAGTCTTTTTCATCCTCATGAATATAAATCGGAGCGTCAAAAGCTTCGGCCCATTCCACTTGACTAGAGAAATAGTGAGGGTGAGATAACGCTATAGCATCAATTCCACCTAAATCTTCAATTTGCGTAATCGTATCTTGATCAATATATGTAATACAGTCCCATAATAAATTAAAATTCTTATCTTTTATTAGATAAGCAGTTTGTCCGATTCCAAAATTCGGAATAGTATTAATGCTATATAACCCCTCTTCGTCAAGATTAATAGAATTTTTAAATATTCCATCTTTTTTCATCATTTCTAATGTTGTCCATGTTTGCCCTTTAGGACTAACATATTGTCTTTCTTCCCCGCAAATCAAACATTGATTAGGTACTTCTTTAGAGCTTTCATATTGGACTCCACATGTCTCACAAATATAATTAACCATAACCTTTCCCCCCCATATTTACAAAATCTTAACATTAATTATTATATATAAATATGATAAAAATTTTAATTTAATGCTCAATTCCACTTCCTTTATGTTTGAGTTATATATAAAAAAAATACAAATTCTTTAATGGTCATTTATTCAACAATCTGGCCCAATTGTTGAACAAAGAGTAAACAGCACTCTTAAACTACCCTGCCCCGATAGTTCCATAAAGAAAAGCTGCCTTAAAGACAGCTCCGATCTTCAGATAACGTACCTGTTAGTTCATTAAGCACTATGTATTTTACACCGATAAATTCATTATAAACTGTTCACCAATTGGACCTATTTTTCTCTTGCCAGTATCTTGAAAACCCACTTTCAAATACAGTTGCTGGGCAGGAAGATTTTTATGATTTACAACTAAAACGATTTCATCACAGTTAGGAAATTCAGATTTAACAAAATCACTTAGTAAGAGCATACCTTGTTTAGCATAACCTTTTCCTTGCTTCGCATGATTAACAGATAATGCAGTTAACAACATAGCTTTCGGATTATCTGAATATTCCTTTACTCGTTCAGTTGAATGTAATAAAAAGAAACCTACAGGTTCATTCTCACTTAAAATAACAATCCGATGTTGCCCTTCTGTCGTCTCTAAAATCTTGTTTGGTAATGCAGTGAACTGCATTTGTTCCTCAGGAAGTTCAAAAGAATTTAATACATCTAAATATTCATTCGAAAAATGTTTTAACTCAACGTAATCAACTTTTTCCATTACCTTATTCCCCCTCAATTTATTTACAGATTATCATCCGAATATACATTTGTAAATTATTGTTAGTCAACTAACCTGCCCCTTTAGTGCCATAAATCGAGTAGGAGGAGGCGCCTAGCCTCCGACCTCTCACACCACCGTACGTACCGTTCGGTATACGGCGGTTCAGTTTAAGTCTGACGTAGTTTTGTATATCGTTCATATAGATTTACTAACCCATG
>NZ_JANZMJ010000064.1:0-6632 GCF_025175645.1 Peribacillus aracenensis | reverse complement strand
TCTGGGATTCAATTGCTCCATTCTTTTACCAGTCGTTTCATCGAAATGACGTCTCTGTCGAATAAAGAAAATGAGGGACGCTGACAGTGTCAACATCCCATACGACTGCCCGTCGCACAAAAAGCTGCCTTAAAGACAGCTCCGATCTTCAGCTAACGCACCCGTTAGTTCATTAAGAAAAGCGAAACTTCTTCAAGAATCGCGCCCTTACTAATGAATATTGATTTGACTATACTTCGACAACATCCACTTTCCAGCTCTTTTGCAGTTTTCGAATATAAATGATTTGACCAATGTGATATGCGTTATGAGTTGATGCATTTCCAAGTATTTCCCACCACTTCGCAGGTTCAGGAAAGCCATTTACTTCACTTTCAACTTTTTCTTCCGTTAATAAATTTTGCCATTGTAATAGCACCTCTAAAAGTCGTTCTTTTAAGTCATTAAAATTTTTATTTTCTGGAATGATAAAGCTTTTATTATTATCACCTATGGAAGGCACAGCATTGACATGAGATTTTTGGTACCTGGTTTGCCATGTTTCATTCCAATAAAGCAGGTGCTGCACAATTTCAACAATACTATTACAATTTTCATTAGGCTTCCAAAACGCTTCTTCCTCTGACAAGTTTTTAACAGAGTCAGAAAATGGAAGGTACCAGCTAGGATCATTAGCATTAGCTAATAATTGATCGGATAATACGTCTTTTGCATGAAACATGCTTTCCACACTCCTATTAAATTTTTTCTTTGAATCCAAAAGAATGTAAAAATAGTCATAAATTGAATACCTAGTTCTATTTATTCTCTTGATTAAAGTTAATTCCCTTTATTATTTTTCATAAGAAAAGCGTTTCTATTTTAGCCTATATAAAAATTACAATCTGGCTCAATTGTTGAATAAAGATCAAACAGTACTCTTCAACTATCCTGCCCCGATAGTTCCATAAAGAAAAAGATGCCTTAAAGACAGCTCTAATCCTTAGCTAACGCACCTGTTAGTGGAATAAGGGTTAATGATATTTATTTGCATACATTCTTGCCATTGTTGAAGATGAAAATCTTATTCTATATTTTCCTCTAAGTTCTTTATTTACTTTTTCTGTTAATTTAGCACCTTGTTTATTATGTTCTTCTTCGATTTCAATTCCATTTGGAATTAATTGATCTTGACCCCAATCAATCCATTCCCCATACTTATTTGCCCATTCCATTAATTCGCTTTTTAACTTATTTGAAATCGGGATGTCTTCTAAATCAAAGTTACAACCGCATTGATTGCACCATATAGGATCTGCTCCAACATCACCTTCAACTTTTAATTCTTGGTTTTCTTTTTGTTCACAAAAACAAAGCACATCAGTCACTCCTCTAAAATGGCTTTTTTAATTATATTTTACATTACTTTTTGTTAAAGTAACCTGCCCCTTTAGTTCAATAAAGGCTATTAAATTTTTTCTAAATTTCTAATGAGTCTGATAAACCAATACAATACTATCCACGGAAGTATGAACTTTGTAGCCCATTCAATTACATTAGGAATTAAATATGATGAGTTTATATTAAATAACGGAAGTATTAGCCAAAGTACCACTAAAACTATGATACCAATAATTAAATTTTTCATTAAGATAGCCCCCTATAATCTCGTATTACCATAATAACCCATTATTCTTCTTCAACTAAGCTGCCCCTATAGTTGAAGAAGAATAATCAACAGCATTGTTTAATAGAGTCTATTTTAAAGAAGTAACAATCAAAAAAAATTCGTAAAAGTGTACTTTTACGAACCTACAGCTTTCATAATTAGATAAATAAAGATGAAATAGATTGCATCTTTTTCAACCAAAGAGCTATGATGGTATATGTTTCCATAAGGGACCTTAAGGAGATGATTTTATGCCTATTATTAAAGATATTCAGTTATACGTTCCGAAGAATAAGAATCTGAACTGGTCGTTCTTCCATGAGACTAGATGTATTACTTTTTTCTATAGTCGTCTTCTGCCGAAACTACAAGCAAAAGATGATAAGGGAGTACAGATCTATTGTATAAAGGAGATAGAACAGAGAGAGCAAATTGACACATTCGCCCTCATCTTCAACTACTTCCCTGTATACGTGGAAGCAGATGCTGAGGGTATTTTATCTTTGACCTCCGGTAGAGAAAAGAAGGAGAAGACTCTTGAAATCGTGCACGAAGGTATGAAACGTGCTGCAGATGAATTAAACTGGGATAAGGCAATACTTGATGACATTTATAAAAGTATTAAACAATCAGGTTATGAGAATATTTATCCACTATTGAAAAAGAACAGTCCCAATAGGAAGTACGTATGTAGCATCATCTGTCATCATGAGATAAATACCATTGATGTATACATGGAAATTAAAAAGAGAAACGGTGATATCGTCAATAAAGAACTGCTATTCTCTGTTGAAAATACGGACGAACAGCATTTATTTAGTGATTATGGTAACTTAAAATGGAGACTTAACCACAAGGTAGAGTTTTCCGATAAGGACTATAAACAAGTCTATCGTTTAACGTTCCTTGAAAAGGACAATCCTGAAAATTTAGTGTGGAAGATTGAAAAGAACTAACTACTTAAAATAATCCTCTTAGAGGATTATTTCTTATTTTGGCAAAAGAGAGAGAAAAAATATTATTTCCGATAACATCGCTTATGTTGACTAGATTTGTATGGAATATTCATTTGTTATTATTTTGATCTTGTTGGGGAAAATATCTACAGCCAAAACCCAAGAAGGTAGGTCCCATATGAAGAAGTTTTTACTAATTTTTTTCAGTGTATTTTTTATTTTAACAATACCAATACAAGCAAATTCACAAAAGGAAAATAAAATTGATTACGAAAAAACAAAATATGCTCTTATAGCAAGCCTTAGCCCTGCCATTAATGAAGCCGTTGCTAAAATCTATAAAGATATTCCCGGTGGTGATCGTCAATGGGCAGGGTGGGAAACTGAAATTTTATCTATTAAACAATTATATGGAATTGGTGGGGCATATAGGATAACAGTAAAAATACATACATATGTTGGTGCACATAATCCACCTAATGGAATAGACACAATCACTATAGAAGTAGGTGGAGGGGAACAAAAAATTATAAAATATGAACATAAAGAGGATTGATCTTACAAAAAAGGATCTTGGATTTAAAAAATCCTTTTTTCATGTATAAGAGTGATTATGTGAACTAGCGTTTTTTCGTTAGTTGAAGAAGAAAAACCAAAAGCATTGTTTAACAGAGTCTATTTTAAAGAAGTAACAATCAAAAATGTTCGTAAAAGACGTTAAGGAATCGACTTTTTTTCTTCTTCTTAATGAACTAACGCACCCGTTAGCATTCCTGTAGAGCATTAAATATCGGCTTTGAAAAAAACAGAGCCCCTCAGTATGATGAGAGTACACACAAACCAAAACTCACCTTAAGGAGGAAGCTCTACTATGAATTTTAAAATGCAAAACAAACAAAATCAACTAATTGAAAGAATCACGAATCGTCATCTTGTTGTAGGAATTGATATTGCACAACAATTTCATGTTGCTCGAGCTGTTAACTATCGAGGAATTGTGATCGGTCATCCTCTAACCTTTGAAAATAACGATGAGGGATTTACTAAATTACTAAGTTGGATCAAAGAACTTAAACGAATAAACCGTTTAGACAAAGCCATCGTGGGTATGGAACCCACCGGTCATTACTGGTTGAATCTATCAAAATGGTTATTTGAACAAAACGTCGATGTTGTGACCGTAAATCCGCACCTTGTTAAAAGGAATAAAAGAGAATCGAGATAATACCCAATCTAAGAGCGATAAAAAGGACGCTCTCGTCATCGCTGATATGATGAAAAATGGCTATTATACATTCATTCATCATAGCCCCGAATCCATAGAAAAACTTCGAGTCCTTATGTCTAACAGGGACATGGTTGTTAAACGTCTCGTCAGCTCAATCAACCAACTAAATCGCTGGGTAGATATCGTCTTCCCTGAATTACGTCAAGTCTTCAAAGATGTTACAGCAAAGGGAGCTATCGCAACCCTTCGTCTATTTCCTACTCCAGTTGAACTACGTTCCTTACAGCCTCAAGATATCATTAAAGGATGGAAATCGGTGATGAAAAGACATGCCGGTATTCCAAAGGCTCATTCACTGATTGAACTAGCTAACAAATCGGTTGGTACTAAAAAAGCTCTTGATGCTTATAAACTTCATTTGAAGCAATTGCTTGAGGAATACGATCTTGCGACCGCCCAACTTGAAGCAGTTGAACAAGAAGTCACAAACATACTCGTACAAATCCCTTATGCCGAAAAAATACTCGCGATTAAAGGAATTAGCACGATTACACTGGCTGGTATTCTTGGAGAATCAGGTGATTTAAGTGGATTCGCTCATGGCAATGCTTTATTGCGTCACGCAGGTCTACACCTTTCCGAGGCAAGCTCTGGGAAGTGGAAAGGCCAAATTGTCCTATCCAAACGTGGAAGATCTCGACTCAGACGTTTTCTATTTCTTGCGACGATGAGTCTGATCATGAATAACCCAGAGTTCCAAGCCATTCACGCCACAAATGTTAAGGTGAAAAAAACAAAGAAAATGAAATCTGTCATGAAGTTGTGTGGTAAACTCGCCAGAGTTTTAGTGGGGATGGCCAGAACTGGATCTGAATATTCCCCAGAAAAAGTTTATCCGATCACTCAAGATGCAGCATGAAATTTGCCTTTTGATATCTCATTCACGAGCATTGGCTTATTCGTAGGATTTCAAAGAAAGCACGGAGTACTGGATGTATAGAACAAAAGGGCAATGACCCGTTCCGTTAGCAATACCAGACTCCACCCCTTGGATAGGCATGACGAAGGAATGAAAGGGCATATAAATATGACCCGTTGAGCCATGGGAGGGAAAGCCTCCGAGGGTGTCGTGGAGAAAGCGTGCATTATATGGAATATTAAGGGATTTAGGTAAATCCTCTGTTTCCATCTGCCTTCATATTGCCCAAACGGTCAAATCCCCCTTTATTCACTAATTCTTACTCTACCCAGTGGGATGAAATCCTGCGAATAAGCGAGCATTCGTAAGAAATACTTAATTAACTGAGGGAGTTCTATAAGGAAATTTTAAAATCACCTTTTAACATCTCTAAACAACAAAGATGACTGCAAGTCCTGTAAAAGAAGCAATACTTAAAAACAACATCATTCCAAAATCCAGATCTTTTATCTCTTTAAAATGATTCCGTATCAAATAAAGTAAAGGTATTGCAAAAAGTGTTGGAATACCTTTACCTACCTTACCAAAAATATCAGTAAAAAAAATACTTTCCATTGAACCCATTACTAGACCACTTAAAAGAAACAAATAAAAAAAACATAAGAAAACTCGAATACTAGCACCTCCTAAAACCCTACCTTTTCTGTTACTGTTCTTCAACTAACCTGCCTTAAAGTCAGCTCCGATCTTAAGCTAACGCCACCCTTAGTTAATTGTTCAGTGTTAGATTTCAAACAATTCTTTTTTCTCTTCTTTTGATAGACCCGTGAAGAACTTTTTATGTACTCTTAATTCTTTTTCTTTTTTAGGTAAGACCTTTTCAAACCAAGTTACAGCCATAGGAGTATGTTCTGGCTGAGCATTAACTTTTTCTAAAAACCATTCATATTCTTTCACAGTTTCATCAGTCAGAAGCGAAATATCTTTTTTTCTACTTTTATAATCAAGTTCAGCAAGTTCTTTTGCAGTGATATGACCATTAATTTTTTTTACTACTCCAATTTCAGAAGGCATACGCTCATCATTTATAGACACAAAGTAATATATGTAGTTAGGTAATCTAAAAAGCCCCTTTTTTGTATCCTTATTATTCGCAATATAAAGCCAATCTCCCTTATTAGCAAAACAATTAAAATCCGCATCCTTAATCGCAATTAACATTTTTTCATACTTTTTCATAACAACACCTCCACTATAAAAAATATATAAGCCATACCAATATGTTCAATAAATAGATCAAGCGTTCCTTCTCTTAATGAACTAAACTGCCCCTATAGTTCCATAAGAAAAAGCTGCCTTAAAGACTGCTCCGATCTACAGCTAACGCACCTGTTAGTTGAGAATCTACTTACTTTATCATTTAATTATTATCACAAGAAACATCACCAACAAGAAAACTATATGAATCCATACCGTACATTTTATGAATATTTCCGCCCAGAATTTCTTTCGCAAACCATAGTGAAGGACAATGACAGAAAATAAGAGACTGACTATTCCATTAAGAATATTACCACCCGAGAACTGTAAAGCTATATTTACCAATCTAGAAACGATAAATAAAATGACATATACCATATCAATCTTTTCTTTTCTTTGGACCTCGTGTTGAAATTGATACATTACTTTCCACCTCTTGGTTGTTTTATTAACTGATTATCCCGTCTTTCACTAACCTGAACCTTTAGCTCCACAATCGAGTAGGAGGAGGCGCCTAGCCTCCGACCTCTCACACCACCGTACGTACCGTTCGGTATACGGCGGTTCAGTTTAAGTCTGACGTAGTTTTGTATATCGTTCATATAGATTTACTAACCCATG
>NZ_JANZMJ010000063.1:0-6910 GCF_025175645.1 Peribacillus aracenensis | reverse complement strand
ACTAGATGTTGATCCGTAATTCTCTCAATTAGTTGATTTTGTTTGTTTTGCATTTTAAAATTCATAGTAGGGCTTCCTCCTTAAGACTTTGAGTTAGATTGGTCTCTATACTCGTATCTTACTGAGGGGTTCTATTTTTTTCAAACCTGATATTTAACGATCTACAGGAATGCTAACGGGGCAGGATAGTTCCACAAGCACAGTGTAGTCGTACTGTTCATAAATTTCTTTCTGGGGATTTATGCTATAATCCCCAATAGAAAGATTGAAGAGTGAAACAATGAATTGGGTAGACTTCATGGCACTTACTGGTACACTATTTTATTTGATTCCAATACCATTTATTGCTTGGTTTTTAATCAGCTTTATCAAAACTCAAAAGGAAAGAAACAGTTTAATTAGAGACATTTCATTAAAGTTAGGTAACTTAAGCACCCGTTAGGGACAGAAGGATGGTCAAGGGAATTCTTCTGAAAAAAAATCGAGCATAATGGTTGAAGGATCCATTTCATCGTGCATAATAGTTGAAGGATCCATTTCGATGACTATCGAAAAAACATCAGGATCTAGGAGGGATATAATGAACGATACGCTTGAGCTATTTCGTTACCATGTTTGGGCTAATAAAAGAGTTTTTGATCATTTAAAGGAACTTCCTGATGATCTGTACCATAGACCTCTAGAAAGTGTATTTCCTACCATCAGCGACGCATTAGGACATATCTATTCTGTGGATAATACATGGCTCAGCATAATGTCCCATGAAAGTCCTGAGGACATCTATGCAGCAATGACGAGCTCGCGTGAAGAGGTAAACGATGCCACGCTCGATGCATTTGAGGCTTACTTTGCTAAAATAGCGGCTCAATATGAAGAGTTTATCTTGAACCACCAATCTGATTTAGAGGCAATATCTGAGTATCCGCTTAAATTCGGTGTGTTGCGGGCTAATTACAACGATCTCGTTAGGCACGTGGTAAATCACGGCACATATCACCGTGGTAATATTACCGCAATGCTTAGGCAAATGGGTTATACAGGTGTTTCCACAGATTATGGATTTTACCTTTTTGAACTGAAGCGGTAAACACTCCTTCGGGAGTGTTTTTCATTATGATGGTCGTTCTCGATTTGTTGCCGACGGATCTTCTCCTGTATTGTCTCCCGTTTCCAATCATCCTCTTTCTTTTTGTTCGTTTATCATGGGTATTAGTATCAATTTGATCGAACTTTATTCTAAAGCAACATAAGTATCTTAAAAAATTTTTAATCAACTAACGGGTGCTTAGCTGAAGATCGGAGCTGTCTTTAAGGCAGCTCATTATTTATGCTACTAACCGGGTATTTTAGTTGAAGATGAAAACCAATTGATTGTTATTGAATTAAATACTAAATTCACTAACTATAGTTTTTATACCAAAATATAATTGCTGAATAGGAAAAAATATTTAGGCAATTGGTTAGAATATATTGGATAAGAAAAAAGAGTCGGCAAAGCGACCCTCCTCTAAGATTCTCCGTGTTTAATTTAATAAGAATTTATTCAGTGCTTGTTGTAAAGTTCCTAATGTTTGTGCCTTTTCATTTAATCTCATTCCTAAGTTTATCATATTTCTAACCACTTCAGCCCTTAACCCGGTAATCACAGTGGTGCATCCCATTAATGAAGTGCCGTCAATAATCTTCATTAAATGATTCATTACTTCAGGTTCCATTTCCATAATTCCAGATAAGTCCATAATCAATGTTTGAATACGTAATTTTCCAATCTCTATTAAAACTTTTTCCTCGAGAATATTCGTCCGGTAAAGATCAACCGCACCAATTAGGGGTAAAATACATATAGTGGGTGTTATTGGTATTATAGGCACCGAAAGATTTTCAACCAATTCTTTTTGAGCCATTATCAACGAATCTTTGTATTGAGAATAGGTGATAAAAAACACATTTAAAAACCTATCTACTTGATTATTAACTTGTTCTTCTACCAAAAAAAATTCTTCAGTAATAACTTTATTCTGTACCTCATTATATTTTTGTAGGAACTTCCACAAGGTTCTTCGAATGGCTTGTACCCACTCTAATTTGAAATATAACGGTATTTCGTGTGTCGCCCAAGCTATACCTTCTTGTTTAGCAAATGATTGAAGTTCTTGTTCTTCACCCTTAATAATGTATTGAACCAGCTTATGGGCATTATTTATCAGGTCAATATTACCGATTGTTAAAATTTCTTCAATTTTGTCTTTCACATTAAATGCTTCGTTTAATAATGAACCTTCAAAATCCTCTTTATTTTCTTGGATGAATTCCAAAAATTTATATGTTTCTAGTGAACCCTTCATAATTTAATCCCCCTATTACTGTATACCAAAAATACTATTACCCTGTTATTATAATTACTAAACCTGTTTACACTATTTTTATGTTAATTAATATTGTAAAACTAAAAACTCTTGGGTCAATGAGGTATTATTGTGAACATTAATATCAAAGTGTACTTACATTCAAAAGGAACTAAGTTTTTACAAGGTGGAAGCTTCCCTGTTCTAAATTCAGCTTATAAAAAAGATCCTGACTGGACGGCTGCTATAGCTGCATACGAATGGATTCAGCAGATTAAAATTAAGTTCGCTGCTAGTGAAGATTTTCAAATAGATAAGGTGATTTATAACGAAGATATTGATATCACGGAGTTAGTTAAAAATGTTAAGCCTAATTAAAACCAAAAAACAAGCCCCTCTCACTTAAAGAAGGGCTTTTATTAATCCTCAACAATTACACTAATGATGTCACTAAACTGAATATACTCAAAGGAGCTATCTTTCTTTTGAATACGTAACTCTTTCGTGAAAGGATGTATGTACACACAATAACCATGCAATTCTTTTGGATTTCCCTCGTTATGCAATCTAAAACTTATCGGTAAATGAAATTCCATTGCATAATGAATATTGTTTTCAAACTCTTCAACCTGGTATTCATCGAGGATAGGTTTTTTATTTAAGAAGTAATCAACCTCACCTATTTTCTTATTTAAAGCTTTATGTTCTGGCATAATTAATGCTGCTTGCCATTTAACGAGCCCTCTATCACGAATTGTACTCATCAGAAAGATCCCTCCTTTACATCCATTATATACGAACAGCTGTTCCTGCGAAAGGCAAAAAAATTCCTTCCCCGATTAAGTTCGAGCTAGAGAAATGTTGATTTTTGAACAAATAAAAGAGAGACCACTTATTGTGGTCTTCCTTTACGCCTATAGAACTAACGCACCCGATAGTTGAAGTAACGGCATTAATTTTGACTACAGTAATCCCGACAATATTAGAGTAATAATTGGAGTAAGCTCGGTAATATGATAAATAACAAGTAGCTGAAGTATTAAATTTGTTTGGGACCCAACGGGTTATTAGTCTTATCACTATACTTAAAGAAGGGAGATGAACAAATGAATCCTACCAAAAAGAGCGCAAAAATTGTAGGGGTACTGTTTATACTTGCAGCAGTTACAGCAATAATAGGTCTAATTTTATACAAGCCTATCCTAAATGGTCCGGATTATCTGATTAATGGTTCTGAACATGCCAACCAGGTGACACTGGGAGCGCTTATGGAATTAATTCTTGTCGCTTCAGCGATTGGTACTGCAACTACAATGTTTCCAATTTTAAGAAGGTATAATGAAACTATTGCGCTTTGGCATGTTTGCTTCAGGTTTCTTGAAGCGATTGTCATTACTATTGGTGTAATCAGCGTACTGTCCTTGTTGACTTTAAGCCGCGAATTTGTCGCAGCAGGAGCCCCGGATACCGCATCTTTTCAAACTTCTGGTATAGTATTAAAAGCAATACATGACTGGACATTTATGCTTGGTCCCCTTTTCATGTTGGGTATAAATACGATGATGTACAGTTATATATTTTACAAAACCAATCTCTTACCCAGGTTTATACCAATCTTGGGTATGACCGGGGCAACTCTTGTTTTTATTTGTGCCTTGTTGGTAATGTTCGGTGTAATTCAGCAAATTTCTGTTTGGGGTGCTATTTTGGCGCTTCCAGTAGCAGCTAATGAAATGATTTTAGCAGTATGGCTCATCGTTAAAGGGTTCAATGAATCTGCGCTTGCTTCCATGTCTGCAAGCAAGAAAACGAACGAGAGCTGATGGTAACCACCATTGAATCATCTGAACTTAAAGGTGAATAGTTTCTTACCTTTATAGTTAAAGCTAATTAAATAAAAGACGTTTGGAAGAATTTCTAAACGTCCTTTTTTACTAATCTTTACATACTCTCATTGAACTCCCTCAGTATGATAGCTATATCTCTCGAATGCTCACTTATTCGCAGGATTTCATAACCCTTGAAAATACATTAACGGTTAAAAGCAATGAGCTTAGATTATTATGACTTCGTGGAGACATAGTTAAATAAAGGAGTAGTAGATAACTCCGTATTTTACCATATAATGCACGTAATCTCCACGCCGCCCCTGGAGGCTTTCCCTCCCATATCTCAACGGGTCATAAAAAAATATGCCCTCTCATTCCTTCGTCATGCCTATCCAAGGGGTGGAGGCCAGTTATGCTAACCTAATGGGTCAGTGCCCTTTTGTTCAATTAATCTGGTACTCCGTGCATCTTTAAAATCCTACGAATAAGAAAACATTCGACAAAAGATAAGCTGAAAATCAAGTCTAATGATTTTTAAGTGGTTCCCTTCGAGAACCTGAAAAGCATGATTTATTCAATAAAAACTACGCTGCCAGAGCTGAAAAAAGTTGTAATTTTTCTGGAGAATACGATTCATTTCGTTTGGCTATGCCTACAAATATTCGAGCCAGTTTACCAACCAATTTCATAATTGATTTCATTTTCTTTATATTTTTCACCTTAACATTATTGGCGTGCAACGCTTTAAACTCAGGGTTATTCATGACAAGGCTCATCGTCGCTAAGTATAAGAAACGCCGCAGTCTGGATCTCCCTCGTTTAGAAATGACAATTTGTCCTTTCCATTTACCAGAGCTCGCCTCGGAAAGATGTAACCCTGCATGTCGAAGTAGAGAATTACCGTGGTCGAATCCACTTAAATCTCCAGCCTCCCCTAAAATACCAGCTAAAGAGATTTCACTGATCCCTTTTATAGCCAGCATTTTCTTTGCGAAAGGAATTTGTTGAAGCACGTTAGTGACTTCTTGTTCCACTCTTTCGAGTTGCGTTGTAGCTAGATCATACTCTTCCAGTAGTTGTTCTATATGTAGCTTGTAAGCATCATGTGCTTGGTTCGATCCGATAGAACGCTTAGCTAAATCAATAAGTTGATAAGCTTTTTTCAGCCCAGGCTGACGCTTCATTACCGATTTCCATTTAGCCACAATATCTTGAGGTTCCATCGATCGTAACTCGATTGGTGTCGGGAATAATCGTAGAGTTGCGATAGCCCCTTTGCATTTCACATCTTTAAACACTTGTCGTAGCTCAGGAAAAACAACATCTACCCAACGATTTAATTGGTTGATAGAACTAACGAGACGTTTAACGATTACGTCACGGTTAGACATAAGGACTCGAAGTTTTTCGAAAGACTCTGGAGTTGAACGAACAAAGGTATAGTATCCATTCTTCACCATATCCGCAATCACGAGAGCGTCTTTTTTATCACTTTTGGACTGAGTGTTATCTCGATTTTCTTTATTTCTTTTTACAAGGTGAGGATTGACTGTTACGACATCAATCTTTTCGTTAGATAACCATTTCGATAGATTAATCCAGTAATGACCTGTAGGTTCCATGCCGACTATAGTTGTGTCTAAGCTGTTTTTACCTTTTAGTTTATTGATCCATTCCAGAAATCTGTTAAAGCCTTCTTCGTTATTTTCAAAAGTAAGAGGATTGCCTACTACGATTCCTCGATAATTTACGGCTCGAGCAACGTGGAAATGTTGGGCAATATCTACGCCAACAACGAGATGTCGATCAGAAATTCGTTCAATGAGTTGATTTTGTTTGTCCTGCATTTTAAACTTCATAGTAAGGGTTCCTCCTAAGGTTTTGAGTTAGAGTCGCGTCTTACTCATATCTTACTGAGGAGCCCTATTTTTATCAAAGTTCAAAAATAACGAACTACAGGAATGCTAACCTGCCCCTTTAGTTGCATAAAAAAAAGCTGCCTTAAAGACTGCTCCGATCTTCAGCTAAATCATCCGTTTGTTCAATAGCATTATTAGTTCTAATCCCAAAAGTTAAAGATCACCTCTCCAGTACTTTTTGGCTTCCAATAAGCTATTTGTTCCAATTCAGCACTGTTCAATTCATTATCATTTTTAAAAATAATCTTTCCAGTACCCTCTTTAATGTATAATTGTTCGTTAAGTTCCTCCATACCCAAAACCTTATAAAAAGGGCTAAACTGTTTCGATAATTCGGGTTCATCAATAAAAATAATATTTTCAAAATCAACAAAAGAAGCAAAAGCTAAAAAAGGATAGTGTTCATTAAGCAATATATGCAAATGTTTATTGAAAACTTTAACTTCGACATTTAAAAAATTAGTTGCAAACTGTGGTTCTATGAATTCCAACACTTTTCCGTTATTCCTTTTAATGATACTAAAACATTGCTGTTTAAATTGTTTCCCATCAATTGTTGGTGGCTTATTATGTTTTGCATTATAAAAACCAGTTACTCCGTTAGGAAGTTTCAATATACATCCACCCGCATTCATAATTTTTATAGCTTAATTCTCCAATCCTTATGCAACTATCCTGCCCCGTTAGTTCCATAAGAAACTTCTATGGCGGCGCTCCTCGCCGCCACCATCTACTACGAAAATCTAAACTCAAAAATAGAGTCTAACCCATTAACCCCTTGACGATAATGGATGATAACAATACGACCAGGCTGAAC